>NZ_JAMWXW010000010.1:0-249838 GCF_031570135.1 Paraburkholderia sp. USG1
AGTCAAACCTTCCTTTCATTACTGTGTGAGACTTGATACTTTCGCTTCTCGGCAGACCCCGAAGGATCCGCCTCGCATCGCGCATCAAGCGCCCACACTTATCGGCTGTTAATTTTTAAAGATCGGTACGCATTCACTACCGAACCGCCACCACCGCAATTGCCAACCTCACAACCACCCGGCACCGCTTCGTTCTGCGTCGCTGCATCAGCAGCAGAGAAACGAGATTATGAAGGCTCTTTTTCGTTTCGTCAACAACATTTTTTCGCTTTCGCTTAAAACCTGCTGACGCTACGGCCGCTGGTTTCTGCCGCGGCCCTCGTTCGCAAACGAGGAGGCGAATCTTAGGTGAACATCGGCCATATGACAAGGGTTTGACCGAATTCTTTTTTGGCGGCTCAATTACGGGTCGATTTCACCACTGCGTCCACCGGAACCGCGTCGGCCATTGCTGCATAGCCGGCGTCGCTGGGGTGGATGTGGTCACCACTATCAAAGCTGCGCTGCAAGCGGTCCGGCTGCGCTGGATCACGCAGTGCAGCGTCGAAATCCACGACGCCGTCGAAGGCATGGCTGGTCCGGATCCACCGGTTGACGGCGAGCCGGATGCTCTCTCGCTGCGGCGGAAGCGATGCCGGCGTCAACGTCGCGCCGAACACCTTCATGCCAGCATGCCTGGCGGTGGCGATCACCCTCTGATATCCGGCGATCAGGTCGGCAGCCGTCACTGTGGTGTGCGGAAAATCGCAGTCGAGACCGCCACGCGGCGGCATTGCCGCAAAGTTGATGTCGTTGATGCCAATCAGCAGGATCGCCGTCTTGACGCCCGGACGCCTCAGCGCGTCGTGCTCAAAGCGCGTTGCAAGCGCGTCGCCGTAACAGGGAGAGTCGCTCAGCAGGCGGTTGCCGCTGATGCCCAGATTGACGATCGCGGTCGAGCGCTCCCCCGTCGCGGCAAACCGGCGAGCCAGCGCGTCCGGCCAGCGGCGATTCTGGTTCAGGCTGGAGCGCATACCGTCCGTGATCGAGTCGCCGATGGCAGCAACGGCGGCAGACGCGGGCGTCGTGTCGACCGAAAGCCCGGTCACCCACACATATTGCGTAAACCGCCCGCGAAACGCGTCCGCAGACGCATCCGCCGCATGATTACCCGGCGCGGAAACGTAATTCACCTGGTTCGACACGCGATGCCACGCTACGACACGCTGCTCCGGCCCCATAAACGCGCTGACGGCATAAGGCACCCCTGCGGCGACGTCGATCGCGACAGGGTCGCTCTCCGACTCCCCGCCCGGCGGAATCGAGATCACGCCTTTGCCACCGAACGCCACGCGCGTCTCACCGTTATCGGCTGCCGCCGCGCCGCCTGTCGAGCGTGCGATACGCAAATCCTCCATGACGAGCGGAGTCTTGCCGTACTGGTTGCTAAGGTGGACTCGCGCCGACCTTCCGGACAGCGTCGGATAAACAATCTGGCGAACCGTGCGCCCCGCGACTTCCGGCGCGCGATAGAGCGGCGGCAGGTCCGCCCGCTGGGGAATGGGTTGCAGCGCCGTCGCCCATGCGGTGACCCAATGTGCCGGGGCGTCGGCGGCGAAAGCGGTCGGGGAAACGGCAAACTGGATAAACAGTGCCGCGCCGCATGCGGCAGCCAAGGTGCGAATGCTCATTCGGGGAAGTCGGTTCGAGGCGAAACATGCATTGTGCCCGATCGCCGCAGCCGCCGCGGGTGGGCGCGACGGCGTTTCACCCCAGACTCAGGCCGCTTGCGCGCCGGTCATCTTCAACGCGAGCGCTTCAGCGACTTCGATCCCGTCGATCGCCGCTGAGTAGATCCCACCGGCATAGCCTGCTCCTTCGCCAGCCGGATACAGACCTTCGACATTCATGCTCTGGTAGTCGTCCCGGCGCCGCACGCGAATCGGCGAAGACGTTCTCGTTTCGACTCCCGTCAGCACCGCATCGTGCATCGCAAAACCGGCGATCTTCTTGTCCATCTGCGGCAAAGCTTCGCGAATGGCCTCGATCACGTAGTCCGGAAGCGCTGTGCTTAGATCGGTGGGATGCACACCGGGCTTGTACGATGGCGCCACGGAGCCCAGCGACGTGGACGGCCGGCCAGCAATGAAATCGCCGACCAACTGACCCGGCGCCATATAGTTGCCGCCACCGAGTTCAAAAGCCCGCTCTTCCCATTTGCGCTGGAAGGCGATGCCGGCGAGCGGGCCGCCCGGATAATCGTCCGGCGTGATGCCGACCACGATCCCGGCATTGGCATTGCGCTCCGCCCGCGAATACTGGCTCATGCCGTTGGTCACCACCCGGCCCGGCTCGGAAGTCGCCGCCACCACCGTGCCCCCAGGGCACATGCAGAAGCTGTAAACGGTACGGCCATTGCTGCAGTGATGCACCACCTTATAGTCGGCAGCGCCCAACTGCTTGTGGCCGGCAAATTTGCCGAAACGGCTGCGATCGATCAAACCCTGCGGATGTTCAATGCGGAAACCGAGTGAAAACGGCTTCGCCTCGATATAGACGCCGCGGTCGTTCAGCATCTGGAAGGTATCGCGCGCGCTATGGCCGACCGCCAGCACCACGTGATCGCAGCGCAGCGTTTCACCGGTCGACAGCTTCAACCCGCGCATTTTGCCCTGATCGATCTCGATATCGTCGACGCGGGTTTCGAAGCGCACCTCGCCACCCAGTTCGTGAATGGTCGCGCGCATTTTCTCGACCATGCTGACCAGCCGGAACGTGCCGATATGAGGCCGGCTCAGATACAGAATGTCTTCCGGCGCGCCGGCCCGCACGAATTCGTCGAGCACCTTGCGGCCGTAGTGTTTCGGATCCTTGATCTGGCTATACAGCTTGCCGTCCGAGAAGGTGCCCGCGCCGCCTTCGCCGAACTGCACGTTCGACTCGGGATTGAGCACCGACTTGCGCCACAGGCCGAAAGTGTCTTTGGTGCGCTCGCGCACGGCCTTGCCGCGCTCGAGGATGATCGGCCGGAAGCCCATTTGCGCGAGGATCAGCCCGGCAAACAGGCCGCACGGCCCCATGCCGATCACCACCGGACGTGGCGCGGTCATCTGCGCCGGCGCCCTGGCGACAAACTTGTAGGCCATGTCGGGCGTGACGCCGCAGTGGGGCACGTCGGCGAGCCGCTTGAGTGCCGCCGCTTCATCCGCAACCTCGACATCGACGATGTACGTGAGCTTGATGTCGGCGCGCTTGCGGGCGTCGTGCGCGCGGCGAAACACGGTGTATCGGATGAGCCCGTCCGCGGCCACGCCGAGTTCCGCGAGGCGCGCACGCACGGCGGCTTCGAGGGCGCTCTCGGGGTGATCGAGCGGGAGTTTGATTTCGCTTAGACGTAACATGAGTACCGGGGGATGCAGGAAGGCCGCAAATTGCGGCCAATTCGCAATTTTATAGGTTTAGCGTCGGCACGGGGCATCGGCACTGACGAAACGCCTCGGCGACGAAACCGTCCCGGTCCTATCGGCACGACCGACCTATCTCAAAAAATTTATTAACCGACCGGTCGGTTGGTTTATACTGTGCGCACACAGACAACTTCCGCAGAGAGCGTCCCCATGTACACGCAATCCCTGGATATTCCCGGCAATGTTGCCCCGCTCGACGCGGGCGCCAACTCGCCCGAGCAGGCGAAATTCGACGCGGTTATGGCCGCCGACGGCAAGATCGAAGCTCAGGACTGGATGCCGGAGGCTTACCGCAAGACGCTGGTTCGGCAGATTTCGCAGCACGCGCATTCGGAAATCGTCGGCATGCTGCCGGAAGGTAACTGGATCACGCGCGCGCCCAGCCTGAAGCGCAAAGCGATTCTGCTCGCCAAGGTTCAGGACGAAGCCGGCCACGGTCTCTATCTATATAGCGCGGTCGAAACGCTCGGTGCGTCGCGCGACCAGTTGATCGCGGCGCTGCATTCGGGCAAAGCGAAATATTCGAGCATCTTCAATTACCCGACGCCCACATGGGCGGACGTCGGCGTGATCGGCTGGCTGGTGGACGGCGCGGCGATCATGAACCAGATTCCGCTGTGCCGTTGCACGTATGGCCCGTATGCGCGCGCCATGATCCGCATCTGCAAGGAAGAGTCGTTCCACCAGCGCCAGGGTTTCGATGCACTCATGGCGATGATGTCCGGCACCGAAGCACAGCGCGAGCTGGTCCAGCAGGCCGTGGATCGCTGGTGGTGGCCGGTGCTGATGATGTTCGGCCCGAGCGACAAGGATTCGGTCCACAGCAGCCAGTCGTCGAAATGGGGCATCAAGCGCATCTCGAACGACGATCTGCGTCAGAAATTCGTCGACGCCACCGTCGACCAGGCCAAGGTGCTCGGCGTCACGCTGCCCGACCCGGATCTGAAGTGGAACGAAGCGCGCGGGCATTACGACTACGGCGACATCGACTGGGAAGAATTCTGGCGTGTGGTGAATGGCGACGGCCCGTGCAACCGCGAGCGTCTTGCCACCCGCGTCAAAGCCCACGACGACGGCGCCTGGGTCCGCGAAGCCGCCCTCGCCCACGCCGAAAAGCAGCGCCAGCGCGCACAACAGCACGCCGCCTGACTCGCGCGGCATGTCAGACAAAGAATCAGGAGATCTGCAATGAACAAGGAATGGCCGATTTGGGAAGTCTTCGTGCGTAGCAAGCAGGGACTCGACCACAAACACTGCGGCAGCCTGCACGCGGCCGACGCGCCGATGGCGCTGCGCATGGCCCGCGACGTCTACACGCGCCGCCAGGAAGGCGTGAGCATCTGGGTGGTGCCGTCGTCGGCGATCACGGCGTCCGCGCCGGAAGACAAGGCGGAGCTGTTCGAACCGGCTGGCGACAAGATTTACCGCCACCCGACGTTCTACACGCTCCCCGACGAAGTCAACCACATGTAAGCGCGGCCATGAACATCACGCCTCAACATCTGCAATACGTGCTGCGCCTCGCGGATAACGCGCTGATCCTCGGTCAGCGCAATACCGAATGGAGCGGCCACGGCCCGATCCTCGAAGAGGACATCGCGCTGTCGAACATGAGCCTCGACCTGATCGGCCAGGCGCGCCTGCTCTACACGCACGCCGCCTCGCTCGAACAGCAGCTCACCGGCAAAAACCGCACGGAAGACGACTACGCGTATTTTCGTGCCGAGCGCGAATTCGCCAACTACACGCTCGCCGAGTTGCCGCATGTCGGCCCGCTGTCGGCCACGGCTAAAGCCGAGAAGGATTACGCGGTCACCATCGTGCGCAATTTTCTCTACTCGACGTTGATGGCTCATCTGTGGACAGCCCTCACGGCGTCCACCGACGAGCAACTGGCGGCGATCGCGTCGAAGTCGATCAAGGAAACCAGCTATCACGTGCATCACGCACGCGAGTGGCTGATCCGTTTCGGCGACGGCACCGAGGAATCGCATCGCCGCGCGCAGGCCGCGCTGGACTATCTGCTGCCCTATACCCGCGAATTCTTCAGCACGGATGCGGTGGAGGAGACGATTGCGGCAGCCGGCATCGGTCCGCTGACCTCGGAACTCGAAGCCGCCTGGCTCGACGACGTACGCGCCACGCTCGACGAAGCCACCTTGAAGCTGCCCGAACCGGTCAGGCACATCACTACCGGCAAACACGGCGAGCATTCCGAGCACATGGGTTTCGTGCTGGCCGAAATGCAGAGCCTTGCGCGCCAGCATCCCGGCGCCACCTGGTAAGCCGACCATGACGA
This sequence comes from Paraburkholderia sp. USG1, assembly GCF_031570135.1. NCBI lineage: Bacteria > Pseudomonadati > Pseudomonadota > Betaproteobacteria > Burkholderiales > Burkholderiaceae > Paraburkholderia > Paraburkholderia sp. USG1. Next base: position 5,746 of record NZ_JAMWXW010000010.1, read on the forward strand.
CTTCGACTGCCTTTGGCCCGACCGGCACGACCGACGCCGCGCTCGAACGCGCTTGGGCCGTGCTCGAAACGGTGCCCGATCCGGAGATTCCAGTAGTGTCGATTCGCGAGCTCGGCATTCTGCGCGACGTACGGCGCGCCGCCGACGGCACGCTCGAAGTCGTGATCACGCCGACCTATTCCGGTTGCCCTGCCATGTCGCAGATTGCCGAGGACGTCGCGCATGCGCTCGACGTGGCGGAGCTCAAGCCGTATCGGGTCGCCACCGTGCTCGCGCCCGCCTGGACCACCGACTGGATGACCGCCGACGCGCGCGAAAAACTGCGCGCCTACGGCATCGCGCCGCCCACGGGCAATTGCGGTTCCGCCACGCCGGCTCAGGAAAAAGTGATGCGCTTCGTGCCACGGGCGCTGCCCGCGCCGTCGTGCCCACGTTGCGGCTCGGCGCATACCGAGCGTCTTGCGCAATTCGGCTCGACGGCCTGCAAAGCCTTGTACCGCTGCCTCGACTGCCGCGAACCCTTCGACTACTTCAAACCATACTGATATGGCCACCCCGCAATTTCATCCGCTGCGTATCCGCGAAGTGCGGCCCGAAACCGCCGACGCGGTCTCGGTCGCCTTCGAAGTCCCCGCTGAACTGCGTGAACAGTATCGCTTTACGCAAGGCCAGTTCGTCACGTTGAAGACGCATATCGACGGCGAGGAAACACGCCGTTCGTATTCGATCTGCGTCGGCGTCACCGATTACGACCGCGACGGCGAACTGCGCATCGGCATCAAGCGCGTGCGCGGCGGACGCTTCTCGAACTTCGCCTTCGACACGCTGCAGCCTGGCCACACGATCGACGTGATGACGCCGGACGGCCGGTTCTTTACCCACCTGAACGCCGATCAGGGTCAGCAATACCTGGCGTTCTCGGGCGGCTCGGGCATTACGCCGGTGCTGGCCATCATCAAGACGACGCTCGAAGTCGAGCCGCGCAGCACCTTTACGCTCGTCTACGGCAATCGCAGCGTCGATCAGATCATGTTCGCGGAAGAGCTCGAAGACCTGAAGAACCGCTTCATGAACCGCTTCGTGCTCTATCACGTGCTGTCGGACGATCTCCAGGACGTCGAACTGTTCAATGGCGTGCTCGATCAGGAAAAGTGCGCGGCCTTCATCGAGAATCTGCTGCCGGCCGATGCGATCGACGAAGCGTTCATCTGCGGCCCCGCTCCAATGATGGACGCCGCCGAAGCCGCGCTGAAAGCCGCCGGCGTGCCGCCGGAAAAGGTGCACGTGGAGCGCTTCGGTTCGCCGCTGCCGCAAGCGGGCGTGCCGCAGATCGAAATCACCGAGGACACCCCGGCCGCGGACCTCGAAATCGTGCTCGACGGGAAACGCCGCAAGCTGCGTCTGCCTTATCAGGGCGTGAGCGTACTCGACGTCGGCCTGCGCGCCGGCCTCGCGCTGCCTTACGCTTGCAAGGGCGGCGTCTGCTGCACCTGCCGCGCGAAGGTGCTCGAAGGCGAAGTAAAGATGGACAAGAACTACACGCTCGAAGAACACGAAATCCGCGACGGTTTCGTGCTGACGTGCCAATGCCATCCGGTCAGCGACCGCGTGGTGGTGAGCTACGACGAACGTTGAGCCACGCTTTGAGCAGTTCCGCGATCCGCTTACACTAGGGGCCGCTCGCGACCGGACGCCCGTTCCGGTCGGTGAGCAGCCCCTCATGTCGTTAACCGCCCTACGCCACTGCCGATGAGCACGATCCACCTCACCAACGGCGACGTCGCCGCCGAGTCACTGCGCACCGCGCTGCGGGATGCGGGCCGCGACGATCGCGTGCACGCGCTGCGAGACGATCTCGCAGTCGGCCCGTTGCGCGGCGTCGACGACGCCCCCGACGTGCGCGCGGACTTCTGGGATCGCGTAAGCGCCGACACCCGGCGCGATTTCCTTCGGGAAATCCGCGAGCAGGACGCGGCGCTGGAGAACATCGTGCGCGCCGAAGTGAACCTCGTGGTCTGGCACGGCGACAGCGCTTCGGATCAGTTGATGCTGCGCCGCGTCTGCTATCACCTGCGCAACAGCCCGCAGCGGCTGAACGAAGTGCGTCTGTCGATCCGCGATCTCACGGATCCGGGCGCATGGGCGCACAGCCGCAAAGACCGGGCGACGTCTGTGGGCATGTTCGCGCCGACCGTGCTGCAAGCGCGGCTGGCGGACGCCGCGCCGATTTCCGTGCTGCGCATCAGCCGGCTCGCGCTCGAATGGCAGGAAGTCAAACACGCGAACGGCGAAACGCGGCGCTGGCGCGACAACACGTTCACGAGCGGCAGCTTCATGGAACTGGACGCGCTGATTCTCGAGCATGTCAGCGATGACTGGCAGCCCGCCGCGCGCGTTGCCGCCGCATTGATGGCCGCCGAATTCGGATTTCTGGTGAGCGACAGCATTGTGCTGTGGCGCTTCCGCGAACTGGCCGCAGCCCGGCGCATCAAGCTGCGCGGCGACGCGAACGCGTGGCGCACGCTGGAATTGTGCGCGGCGTTCGCCCCCTGTCCACACTAATAGAACAGACGACTATGGCCCGTACCCGAGCCCCCGACCACGAAACCCAACGCGAGCAGATTCTCGAGCTTGCCGCGGCGAAATTCGCCCAGACCAGCTATCCCAGCACCTCGATGGCCGATCTCGCCGCGGCGAGCGGCACGTCGAAAGCGCGGCTCTACCACTACTACGCGAGCAAGGAAGCGATCCTGTTCGATCTGCTCGACCGCTACACCAAGCGGCTCATGCTGATCATCGCCGAGGTGGAAGGCGCGAGCCAGCGGCGCGGCTTGTCGGAGCGGGAAACCTTTGCGGAGTTGATCCGCGCGTTTCTGTCGGAATATGAGACATCGCACAGCCGGCACGTCGCGTTGTTGAACGACGTGAAGTATCTGGTCGACGCCCAGCGCGAAGTGATCCTGAACCGCCAGCGCGATGTGGTCGCGGCATTTGCGCGGCAGTTGGCGCGTGCTTACCCAGAGCGCGCCACGCGCGAAAACCAGACCGCGCTCACCATGATGGTGTTCGGCATGATCAACTGGACATTCACCTGGCTGAAGCCGGATGGTCGCCTGGGTTACCGTGAATTCGCCGAGCAGGTAGTCGGCATGGTGGACCACGGGCTGAGTTCGAATCCGGCCTGATTGCGCACCGCAACAATATTCAGCCGACATAGTGATGCGAAGTGGTCGATATACGACATCATATCGAGAACGCTCGTTTTATTTATTTTCACAAAAAAATCAATAACATAAAAATAGGGCGCTACCTTTTTAGGCATTCCCTTCAGAATTTTGTACGGGTTTTCCCTAGTGATCGAGGCGGGTTTCCGCTAAAATTGCTTTTGCGGTGCACCACGCCGTTCGATTAAAAGGAGAACCCGACCATGAACTTGATTACACCCCGCGCCGCTGAGCCGATCGTCGCGCACGATCGTTCGACGCAGCCAGCCGGTCGTGCGCCAGCTCTGGTCCGCGAACTCACCGCCGTCGACCGCGAACGGCTGCTTACCCACTTCCTCGCGCTCGACGAAGACGACCGCCTGCTGCGCTTCGGCCAGATCGTGCCGGACCATGTGATCGAAAACTACGTCCGCGCGATCGACTTCACGCGCGACACCGTTTTCGGCGTCTTCAACAGCCAATTGCAACTGACCGGCGTCGGCCACCTGGCTTATCTGCCTGCTGAAGGCGACAAGCGCACGGCGGAGTTCGGCGTGTCCGTGCTGGAAAGCGTTCGCGGCCAGGGCATCGGCTCGAAACTCTTTGAACGCGCCGCCATTCGCAGCCGCAATACGCACGTCACCACGCTGTATATGCACTGCCTGTCGCGCAACTCGACCATGATGCACATCGCCAAGAAGGCGGGCATGAAGATCGAATACGCCTATGGCGAGGCAGACGCTTATCTGACGCTGCCGCCGGCGGACCACTCGAGCATCATCGCCGAAATGCTGCAGGAGCAGGCTGCGGTGTTCGACTACGCGCTCAAGCGCCAGGCACGTCAGGCGTCCAAGCTGTTTGAAACATTCATGCCGACGAAGGTTGCGGCCGCAGCCTGACAGCCTTGTGCGTTGGAAAAAATAAAGGGCGGTTCACTTTGTGAACTGCCCTTTTTGTTTGTCGAGCGCGCCTGCGCACACGCTGACGTCCTCACAAAATCGGCAGCGCCGTCGTCTCCTTGATCTTTTCGAGCGAGAAGCTCGTTTTCACGTCGATCACCGACGGATGGTGCAGCAACTGGTCCTGCACAAAGCGCGAAAAGTGCGCCATGTCCTCCACCTGGACACGCAGCAGATAGTCCATGTCGCCGGTCATTGCATGGCACGCCACCACTTCTGGCCACGCCTGAACAGCCGCGCGAAACAGATCGGCATGGGTCGCGTCGCCGCGCGGGCTGAGCGCCAGACCACCGCGTTTTTCCAACCGCACATTCACGTACGCGAGTAAATCGAGCCCAAGTCGCTGCGCGTCGAGCAACGCGACATAGCCGCGGATCACGCCGCTCTCTTCCAGCCGGCGGATACGCCGCAGGCACGGACTCGGCGAAAGATTGATGCGCTCGGCGATCTCCTGATTCGACAGCCGACCATTCTCCTGCAGGATCGCCAGAATCCGCCTGTCGATGGCATCTATCTCTACATTGGCCATTTTCTGCCGTCCATTCGCTATATCGAGCTACAAAATAGCGTCAGCGTATCGGTACGCGATTAACTTCGCAAGTTTTGGTCGCAGGCAGGCCTTTACACTTGCGCCATTCAGTCGCGCTTACCCGCATACCCCCGCTCGCGCCACGCGCCGGCCCACATGAGGAGACAGACAATGCAGGTTTCAACCTGGGAAAACCCGCTCGGCACCGACGGTTTCGAGTTCATCGAGTACACCGCACCGGATCCGAAGGCGCTCGGCAAGCTGTTCGAACAGATGGGCTTCACTGCGGTCGCGCGGCATCGTCATAAAGACGTGACGCTGTATCGCCAGGGGGAAATCAACTTTATCGTCAATGCGGAGCCGGATTCGTTCGCGCAACGCTTTGCGCGTCTGCACGGCCCGTCGATCTGCGCGATCGCTTTCCGCGTTCAGGATGCCGCCAAGGCGTACAAGCAGGCGTTGGAAAAAGGCGCCTGGGGCTTCGACAACAAAACCGGCCCGATGGAATTGAACATTCCAGCGATCAAAGGCATTGGCGACTCGCTGATCTATTTCGTCGACCGTTGGCGCGGCAAGAACGGCGCCGAGCCGAACAGCGTCGGCAACATCGACATTTACGACGTCGACTTCGAGCCGATTCCCGGCGCGAACCCGAATCTGGTGGGTCACGGCCTGACCTATATCGACCACCTGACGCACAACGTGCATCGCGGCCGCATGCAGGAGTGGGCGGAGTTCTACGAGCGCCTGTTCAATTTCCGCGAAGTGCGCTATTTCGACATTGAAGGCAAAGTGACGGGCGTGAAGTCGAAGGCGATGACTTCGCCGTGCGGCAAGATCCGCATCCCGATCAATGAAGAAGGTTCGGACACTGCCGGCCAGATTCAGGAGTATCTCGACGCGTACCGCGGCGAAGGCATTCAGCACATTGCGCTCGGCACCAACGACATCTATCGCACGGTGGACGGCTTGCGCGCGGCGAACATCTCGCTGCTCGATACCATCGACACTTACTATGAACTGGTGGATCGCCGCGTGCCGAATCACGGCGAGCCGCTGGACGAACTGCGCAAACGCAAGATTCTGATCGACGGCGCGCCCGAAGATTTGTTGCTGCAGATCTTCACCGAAAACCAGATCGGCCCGATCTTCTTCGAGATCATTCAGCGCAAGGGCAATCAGGGCTTTGGCGAGGGCAACTTCAAGGCGCTGTTCGAATCGATCGAACTGGATCAGATTCGCCGTGGCGTGGTGCAGGACAAAGCCTGACGCTCATGGTGGCGCGGGATCGGTAGATACCAAATGAAAAGGGCGAGGATCTCACGATCCTCGCCCTTTTCATTTATGCCGTTGTCTCAAGCGGACCCTGGATGGCTTGGTGGGACAACGGCCGGTTATTCAATCGACACGCTGCACAGGCGGCGTATCACGAATTCTGGTCTTGACCGTCGGCCTTGGTGGATCGCGTGACGCTGCCAAAGGCAATACGTGCGGGCGCCACCTGCGCCGTGCGAGTCACCGCGTTTGACTGCGCCCCTACGCTGCCCGAGTTCGAGCGCACCGGTGCGCTCATGGCAAAAAATGCGGCCGAAACCATCAGGAAGGTCTGGATGTTTCTCGTGTTCATGCGTACTCCTTTTCTAACTACCCTGCTGTCGTGAAGCTCCGCCGAATGCGGAGCGTTGCGCGGACATTGGTCGCAGGTGGGGTGTTAGACAGAAATTTCAACTACGGTTCCGCAGATTTATAGTTTTTACAGCTTGTTACAAGCACACGAGCAGGTGTTGCAGGTGTCGACAGCAAAACGCTGCACGAGCCGGCCAGTATCGCTGCGAAGCCGCCTTTTCTGAAGACCTGCGGCGGGTTTTCACCAGTGCTACCATCGCTTGAAACACGTCAATATGGCGGCCCCGGCCCTCCGCATTCACAAGATGCCGGGGCTCAAAAAAAGTTTTGGTGATCCCAAACTGGTTGGAGGAGTACACATAATGAATGCCCCGCTAGACGCAGGTCAGCGAGCCTCGCTCGAAGCCGCGTTATCTTCCGTCACGCTCGACGACAAATACACCCTCGAACGCGGCCGCGCGTACATGAGCGGCATTCAGGCGCTGGTGCGTCTGCCGATGCTGCAGCAGGAACGCGACCGGGCCGCCGGGCTCAACACCGCCGGCTTCATCTCCGGTTACCGTGGTTCGCCTCTGGGCGGGCTCGACCAATCCCTGTGGAAGGCGAAACAGCATCTCGCCGCGCATCAGGTCGTGTTCCAGCCAGGCGTCAACGAAGACCTCGCGGCCACCGCCGTTTGGGGTTCACAACAAGTCAATCTGTACCCGAGCGCCAAATACGACGGCGTGTTCTCGATGTGGTACGGCAAAGGCCCCGGCGTCGACCGTTCCGGCGACGTCTTCAAGCACGGCAACTCGGCCGGTTCGGCGCAACACGGCGGCGTTCTCGTCCTCGCCGGCGACGATCATGCGGCCAAGTCCTCCACGCTCGCCCATCAGTCCGAACACATTTTCAAGGCGTGCGGCCTGCCGGTGCTGTTTCCCTCGAACGTGCAGGAATATCTCGACTTCGGTCTGCACGGCTGGGCAATGAGCCGCTATTCCGGCCTGTGGGTCGCGATGAAGTGCGTGACCGACGTGGTCGAGTCGTCGGCTTCGGTCGATATCGATCCACACCGCACGAAGATCGTCCTGCCGGAAGATTTCGCGATGCCCGAGGGCGGCCTGAATATCCGCTGGCCGGATCCGCCGCTGGTGCAGGAAGCGCGTCTGCTCGACTACAAGTGGTACGCCGCTCTCGCCTATGTGCGGGCCAACAAACTCGACCGCGTCGAAATCGATTCGCCGCATGCGCGCTTCGGCATCATGACCGGCGGCAAGGCGTATCTGGACGTGCGTCAGGCGCTGACCGATCTCGGTCTCGACGACGAAACGTGCTCGCGCATCGGTATCCGTCTCTATAAGGTCGGCTGCGTCTGGCCGCTCGAAGCGCAAGGCGCGCAGGCTTTCGCGCGCGGCCTCGACGAAATTCTCGTGGTCGAGGAAAAGCGCCAGATTCTCGAGTACGCGATCAAGGAGGAGCTGTACAACTGGCCCGACGCGCAGCGCCCGCGCGTGTTCGGCAAGTTCGACGAAAAGGACGGCGCGGGCGGCGAATGGTCGGTGCCGATGGGCAACTGGTTGCTGCCGGCGCATTACGAACTCTCGCCGGCGATCATCGCGAAGGCCATCGCCACACGGCTCGACAAATTCGACCTGCCTTCCGACGTGCGCGCTCGTATCGCCACGCGCATCGCGGTGATCGAAGCGAAGGAAAAAGCGCTGGCGCGGCCGCGCGTCGAAGCCGAACGCAAGCCGTGGTTCTGCTCCGGCTGCCCGCACAATACGTCGACTAATGTGCCGGAAGGCTCGCGCGCGATGGCTGGCATCGGCTGCCATTACATGACGGTCTGGATGGACCGCGGCACCAGCACGTTCAGCCAGATGGGCGGCGAAGGCGTCGCGTGGATCGGCCAGGCGCCGTTCACGAACGACAAACACGTCTTCGCCAATCTCGGCGACGGTACCTACTTCCACTCCGGGCTGCTCGCGATTCGCGCGGCGATCGCGTCGAAGGCGAACATCACCTACAAGATTCTCTATAACGACGCCGTGGCCATGACGGGCGGCCAGCCGGTCGACGGCGTGCTGACCGTGCCGCAGATCACCCACCAGCTCGCCGCCGAAGGCGCGACGAAGATCGTGATCGTCACCGACGAGCCGGAGAAATACTCGGCGAACGTCGGCCTCGCGCCGGGCATCGACGTCCATCACCGCGACAAGCTCGACGACGTGCAGCGCCAGCTGCGCGAAGTGTCCGGCACGACGATCCTGATCTACGACCAGACCTGCGCGACGGAGAAGCGCCGTCGCAGGAAACGCGGCGCCTATCCGGATCCGGCGCGCCGCGTCGTGATCAACGAGGCAGTGTGCGAAGGCTGCGGCGATTGCTCGGTAAAGTCCAACTGCCTGTCGGTCGAGCCGCTCGATACCGAGTACGGCACGAAGCGCCAGATCAATCAGTCCACCTGCAACAAGGACTTTTCATGCGTGAACGGCTTCTGCCCGAGCTTCGTCTCCGTTGAAGGCGGTCAGTTGCGCAAGCCCAAGGCCGCCTCAGGCATTGTCGGCGACGCGATGCCGCCGGTGCCGGAGCCCGAACTACCGTCTATGGACAGGCCGTACGGCGTGCTGGTGACGGGCGTCGGCGGCACGGGTGTCGTGACGATCGGCGCGCTGCTCGGCATGGCCGCGCACCTGGAGAACAAGGGCGTCACAGTGCTCGACGTCACCGGCCTCGCGCAGAAAGGCGGCGCCGTGATGAGCCACGTGCAGATCGCGAAGAATCCGGCCGACATCCACGCAACGCGTATCGCTATGGGTGAAGCCAGTCTGGTGATCGGCTGCGATGCGATCGTGACCGCCAGCGACGAATGCGTCTCGCGCATGCAGGCAGGCCGCACACGCGTCGTGTTGAACACGGCGCATACGCCGACCGCCGAGCTCATCAAGAACCCGAACTGGCGCTTCCCGGGCAGCAGCACGGAAGCCGATGTGCGTGCCGGCGCCGGCGACGAAGGCGTCGATACGGTCGACGCGAATCACTTCGCCGTCGCATTGCTCGGTGATGCGATCTATACGAATCCGTTCGTACTCGGCTACGCATGGCAACGCGGCTGGGTGCCGCTCACGTATCAGTCGCTGATGCGCGCCATCGAGCTGAACAACGTCCAGGTCGAAAAGAACCGGGCGGCGTTCGAATGGGGCCGCCGTGCAGCGCACGACCTGGCCGCGGTACGCCAGCTCGCGCAATCACAGGGGCGCGGCGCCGCCGCGGAAGCAATGAGCAGCAAGATCATCTCGCTGCACACGCCGAAAGCGCTCGACACGCTAATCGACAAACGCGCCGCGTATCTGACGGCGTGGCAGAACAGCGCGTATGCCGACCGTTATCGCGCGCTGGTGTCGCAGGTACGTGCGGCCGAGTCGGCGCTCGATTCGATCGATGGCCAGTTGCCGCTGACCGAGGCGGTCGCGAAGAATCTGCACAAGCTGATGGCCTACAAGGACGAGTACGAAGTTGCGCGTCTGTACAGCGATCCGGCATTCATCGAAAAGCTGAAGGCGAATTTCGAAGGCGACTGGAAGCTCCACATTCACCTCGCGCCGCCGACGTTCTCGAAGAAGGATGCGAAGGGCCATCTGGTGAAGAAGAAGTACGGTCCCTGGGTCTTCAGCGCAATGCACGTACTGGCCCGGTTCAAGTTCCTGCGCGGCACCGCGTTCGATGTGTTCGGCAAGACGGAAGAGCGCCGTACCGAGCGGGCGTTGATCGTCGAGTATGAAGCGCTGGTGCGTGAGCTGATTGGCGGCCTGACTGCGCAGACGCGTGAGCTGGCCATAGAGCTCGCGAATCTGCCGGACGGCATTCGCGGTTATGGTCACGTGAAGGAGAACAACCTGAAGGGCGTGCGCGTCAAATGGAACGAGTTGCTGGCGCGGTGGCGTTCGCCGGAGACGGGAAAGACGCAACACGCAGCGTGATCGTGTTCGCCTGACCGGATGTGACGCATCGGGCACAAATGGGAAAGGCGGCTGTCCTCGCGGACAGTCGCCTTTTTTGTTTCCGGTTTCGACACGTCATGCATGTGCGCCAGACCGGCGGTACTGCTGGTACTGCTACTTCTTGCAACACAACGGACATTTACGTGGCGAAGCGCAGCGCACGACGACAACAGGGATTGACCAGCCGACTGTTCCGTTACTGTCAGCATGTGCTGCGCTTCAGGAGTCACTTTACAAACGCGTCACGGCCAATCGAATAGGAACATTCCCAAACACACGAAACGAACTAAGAATTATTAGGACGAAGACGCCGCCGACCACGAACGCGCCGCACACGCAAAAAACGCCACGGAATCAACTTCCATGGCGTTCTAGCAGGCTCGTCGCCGGCGCCTCGATGAGGCGCCGCGTCAATCCTCAAGGCATCTGCATTACTTCGCGTTTGCCGGTTTCCGCGCGTTGGCCGAAGCCACCGCCGTCATGTTGATGATCCGGCGCACGGTCGCCGCCGGCGTCAGGATGTGCACCGGCTTTTCCGCGCCCAGCAGGAACGGGCCAACCGTCACGCCTTCACCGCCGATCATCTTCAGCAGGTTGTACGTGATGTTCGCCGCTTCCACGTTCGGCATGATCAGCAGGTTGGCTTCGCCGCTCAGCGTCGTGCCGGGGAACGCGGCCTTGCGCACCGCTTCCGACAATGCCGCATCGCCGTGCATCTCACCGTCGATCTCGAGCGTTGGCGCGCGCTCGACAATCAGCTTGCGAGCCGCAGCCATACGCTGCGACGACGAAGAAGGCGCGCTGCCGAAGTTCGAGTTCGACAGCAACGCGACCTTCGGCGTGATACCGAACTTCTCGATCTCGCTAGCAGCCAGCATCGTCATGTCGGCGAGCTGCTCGGCGGTGGGCGTCTCGTTCACGTACGTGTCGCAGATGAACAGATTGCGGCCCGGCAGCATCAGCAGGTTCATTGCCGCGAAGTTCTGAACGTTCTCCGCTTTGCCCAGCACCTGTTCGATGAACTTCAGGTGCGTGTGGTACTGGCCGATCATGCCGCAGATCATGCCGTCGGCTTCGCCGAGGCGCACGAGGATCGCGCCGATCAGCGTATTGAACTTGCGCATGGCGGCCTTTGCCACGTCCGGCGTCACGCCTTCGCGCGCGCCGAGTTCGTGATAGGCCTGCCAGGATTGCTGATAGCGCGGATCGTCTTCCGGATCGACAACCTCGAAGTCATCGCCGCACTTGAGCTTCGAGCCCATCTTCTTCAGACGCATCTCGATCACCGACGGACGGCCGACCAGAATCGGCCTGGCGATCTTTTCCAGCAGCACGAACTGCGCGGCGCGCAGCACGCGCTCGTCTTCACCTTCGGCGAACACGATGCGCGCCGGTTCCGACTTCGCCGCGGCGAACACCGGGCGCATCACCATGCCCGTGCGATACACGGTCGTGCCGAGTTCTTCGCGGTACGCATCCATGTCCTTGATCGGACGGGTCGCAACGCCAGAATCCATTGCCGCTTGCGCGACAGCCGGCGCGATCTTGATGATCAGGCGCGGATCGAACGGCTTCGGAATCAGGTACTCGGGACCGAATTCCAGCGAGTGACCTTCGTACGCCTTCGCGACTTCATCGCCCTGATCGGTTTCTTCGGCCAACTCGGCGATCGCGCGCACGCAGGCGAGCTTCATTTCTTCCGTGATCGTGGTGGCGCCGACATCCAGCGCGCCGCGGAAGATGAACGGGAAGCACAGCACGTTGTTGACCTGGTTCGGGTAATCCGAACGGCCGGTCGCGATAATGCAGTCCGGACGGACCTCCTTCGCGTCTTCCGGGCGGATTTCCGGCTCCGGATTCGCCAGCGCGAGAATCAGCGGCTGGGTGCCCATTTCGGCGACCATCTCCGGCTTCAGCACGCCTGCGCTCGAACAGCCGAGGAACACGTCGGCGCCGCGGATCGCGTCAGCGAGCGTGCGCGCGCCGGTGTTCGCCGCGTAACGTTCCTTCGACGGATCCAGATTGCCGCGGCCTTCGTAGATCACGCCCTTGGAGTCGGTGACGAGAATGTTCTTCTTCGACAGGCCCAGGTTCACCAGCAGATCCAGACACGCGATCGCTGCCGCGCCCGCGCCGGAACATACGAGCTTCACTTCGTCGAGCTTCTTGCCGACCACTTTCAGCCCGTTCAGGATCGCCGCCGACGCGATGATCGCAGTGCCGTGCTGATCGTCGTGGAAGACCGGAATCTTCATGCGCTCGCGCAGCTTCTTCTCGATGTAGAAGCACTCGGGCGCCTTGATGTCTTCGAGGTTGATGCCGCCGAGCGTGGGCTCGAGCATGGCGATCGCCTCAACGAGCTTGTCCGGATCGGACTCGGAGAGCTCGATGTCGAACACGTCGATGCCGGCGAATTTCTTGAAGAGGCAACCCTTGCCTTCCATGACGGGTTTCGCGGCGAGCGGACCGATGTTGCCGAGACCGAGCACGGCCGTGCCATTGGTGATCACGCCGACCAGGTTGCCGCGCGAGGTGTACTTCTGCGCGTCGAGCGGCTCGTCGTAGATCGCCATACAGGCTGCGGCGACACCCGGCGAGTATGCGAGCGAGAGATCGAGCTGGTTCGACAGCGGCTTGGTGGGGGTGACCGAAATCTTGCCGGGTTTCGGGTTCTGGTGATAGGCGAGAGCGCTTTGCTTAAGTTGTTCGTCCATTTTCTGACCTGCGAGACGTAAGTAATTGAGCCCGGCACACCACACAATCGGCGTCGCTTACATCTATCGAATGGATAATCGACCGAGGCGGCTTTCGCATGCGCCGGTTGGGCGTGGCGTCGAACCTCACCGGGGGACGGGACGGTGCGGAGTGCTTAGCGGGTCGATTAGTGTACACCCCGAATGCGTCGATGGACTGAGCGGTTAACGCGGCTCACCATCGGCGAAACAGCGGCCGGCAATGCTGCAGCGCCGCATGCGGCGGGCATGCGCCGCTTGTCATTCGCAGGTCACACGCGTGCTGTTAGCGCTCATTCGAGCTCAGCGCCGCGTCGTTCGGGAATCAGGAAAAGCGTCGCGAAGATGTCGAGCAAGTAGACCGACGCGAGCACGGCGAGCGCCGCGCCGAACGAGTAGCGCGCGGCCAGAGCGCCCACGGCCACCGGTCCGAAACCGCCCACTGCGCGGCCGACATTGAACAGCACGTTCTGGGCGGTGGCGCGTGCATCGGTCGGATAAAGCTCGGAGATCAGCGCGCCGTAGCCACCGATCATTCCGTTGACGAACACGCCCATCGCCGCGCCGCCGATCAGGAGCGCCATTGGCGTGCTCAAGTGCGCGTAGACGAAGACCATCACCACCGCGCCCGCCTGGTAGAACAGAAACGCCGGCTTGCGGCCGAAGCGGTCGGCGGCGATGCCGAACAGCCAGATGCCGCACGCCATGCCGAGAACCGTCACGGCGGTCCACAGTCCGGATCTGGTCAGCGAATAGCCGAAGGTTTTCGACAGATAGCTCGGCAGCCAGATCATCAAACCGTAGTAGCCGAAGTTCTGCACCGAACAGAGAATCGCCACGCCGATGCTGGCGCGCGTGGTGCGACCATCGGCCACCAGCAATTTCAGCGGCAGCTTGCGCATGCCGCGCGCGACGCGCTCGGTAAAGAGCGCCGGCTCCTCGACATGGCGCCGGACAAAGAACGACACCACCGCCGGCAGCAGTCCGAGCGCGAACATGCCGCGCCAGCCGATCAGCGGCAACAACAGCGGTGTCAGCAAGGCCGCCGCCAGCACACCGAGCTGCCATCCCAGGCCGACGTACGACGACACGCGTGCTCGCTGCGACGCCGGCCACGCTTCGGCCACCAGCGTCATGCCAATGCCGAACTCGCCGCCGAGCCCGATCCCGGCGATCGTCCGGTAGATCAGCAGGTCCGCATAGCCTTGCGCCAGCGCGCACAAGCCGGTGAAGACGGCAAAGATCAGGATCGTCCACGTCAGCATGCGCACGCGGCCGAAATAGTCGCTCAACACGCCGAAGATCAGACCGCCCGCCACCGCGCCGATCAGCGTCCACGTGACGAGCGAACCGCCTTGCGCGGAGCTCAGATGCAGATCGGCGGTAATCACGGGGAGCATGAAGCCGAGGATCAGCAGATCGAAGCCGTCCATTGCGTAACCGAGTACCGAGGCGAGCAGCGCGCGGCCGGCGTAGCCATCTTTCGCGGATGCGCGGGTATCGGTGGCGGAAGGGGCGGCGTTCATTGAAAGCATTCCGTAGGTCGAAGGGGCGGCAACGGCAGCAAGCGCCCGGGAAATTCGCGTGAGTGTAAAGGCGCCCCCCGCTGCTCACAAGCGAACCAAAAAGCGCGAGCGCAAGTGCTCGGCCGGCGCGTCCGTTCATTGGACGCCAAGCCTGCGTGCGCAGCGCGGCCGTCATGACCATCATTCACCGCCGGCACGCGCGACGGCCTCCTCCGAAGGGCTCATTTCAGGTAAAATGTCGGCCTACGCGCGCAGCAAAACCGGTCTGCACTCCACTGACCGGCAGCGTATTTGCCTATCAAGGCGCCGCCCAACATGGTGCGGCATACCCCACTTGCTGCGCCACCGGGCCTCGCGCCCGCTTCTCCCCGCTGACACCCAAGGATCCGCCCATGACAGGCTTCGATCGCCAGACGATCTCCGACACGACCGCCAAGATGCTGCTGGAAGTACAGGCAGTGCACTTCAACGCGGAGAAACCGTACATTTTCACGTCCGGCTGGGCGAGCCCGGTTTATATCGACTGCCGCAAGCTGATCTCGTATCCTCGCGTGCGCCGCGGTCTGATGGAAATGGCCGAGACCACGATCCTGCGCGATGTCGGTTATGAACAGATCGACGCGGTCGCCGGTGGTGAAACCGCCGGTATCCCGTTCGCGGCGTGGCTCTCCGATCGCCTGATGGTGCCGATGCAATACGTGCGCAAGAAGCCGAAGGGTTTCGGCCGTAACGCGCAGATCGAAGGCCTGCTGACCGAAGGCCAACGCGTGCTGCTGGTCGAAGACCTGACCACGGATAGCCGCAGCAAGATCAACTTCATCAACGCGCTGCGCACCGCCGGCGCCACCGTGAATCACTGCTTCGTGCTGTTCCACTACAACATCTTCAAGGAAAGCGTGTCGGTGCTGAAAGACATCGACGTCGATCTGCACGCGCTCGCCACATGGTGGGACGTGTTGCGCGTTGCCAAGGAAAACAAGTACTTCGACACCAAGACGCTCGACGAAGTGGAAAAATTCCTGCACGCGCCGGCTGAATGGTCGGCTGCACATGGCGGCGCAACCTCGACGCCGCAATAAGCTTCACCGCCTGACACGGATCGGATAAAAAAGGGCGCCTGTCTTATCGACAGGCGCCCTTTTTCTATCTTCACCTTATAAAACGTGCGCGACGTTAAGACACCCCATCGGGTGCGTCCGTTGAATGCGACGACAGGTTCAGCAAGCCGTTGCTCTGCGCGTACTGGAACAACTCGGAATCCCGCTCGATGCCGAGTTTGCGCATGGCGGTGTTCTTCTGCGTGCTGATCGTTTTGATGCTGCGGTTGAGTTGCTCCGAGATTTCCTTGATCGTCATGCCGGACACGAACAGGCGCACCACTTCCAGCTCACGTTTGGACAACATGACTTCGTCGTTCTTGCCGCCGGCGTTCATGCGCAATGCATCCAGCGACGCCTTGACCGACGGGCTCATGTATTCGAGGTTGCGGCTGACGTGCTGCACCGCGAGCCCGATGTGGCTCAGATCGTCCGACTTGTTGACGACCGACGTTACGCCGAGTTCGCTCAGCCGCTTGAGCAACGCGGCGTTCTCGAGCATCGTCAATACGACGATGGGAAGGTTGGGGAAATTGCGGCGTAGATAGCCGATCAGCGGCAAGCCGTCGCCATATTGGCCGCCCGGCATTGCCAGATCCGTGACGAGCACGTCGCAGGCAATGGTTTGCAGCACCTTGATCAATTCGGTTGACTGTCGTGCACGGGCGACCACTTGCAGACCAGGAAACTTGAGCAAAGCCTGCTCGGCGCCGAACAGAATAACCGGATGGTCGTCAGCGACCACGACCCTGACTGGATCTTGCATTGCCCTCCCTTCGGCAGATAAACCACTCTCCAAAACTTCTGACATGCCTTTGTGTTCTAGTGCTCAAACGAGTGAGGACGCGGCTTGAGTTTCGCGCGGACAATTCCTCCGACTATAGCCGATTCCGGCGCGCAAATTCCACTGGAGTGCGCAACAATGGTGCGTAGCAGAGCTAATGTTAGACTTGATTCGACCTTGAGGCACAAAATAGGGACAATAACTTTCGCGAGTGCAAATGCCTCGCGCCCTCACAGGAGAACCGGCACATGCGCTCGCGTTGCCTGGTCGTTTCCAATGCTTCGCCGTTCCGCCGTTTGCCGTCCCTTCCCTGCGCCATGCTGGGCCTCGCGCTATTGGCAGCGCAAGGGCCGCACGCCTTCGCCGAGGGTGCGTTCGCGTTGACCAGCGCCAGCTTCCACGCGGGCGGCACGGTGGAGGCCGCTCAGGTTTTCAATCAGGGCGACTGCAAAGGCGGCAACCGCTCGCCGCAACTTTCCTGGCGCGACGCGCCGCCCGGCACGCGCAGCTTCGCGGTCACCATGTTCGATCAGGATGCGCCGGGCCGCGGATGGTGGCACTGGTCGGTTGCGGGTATTCCGGCTACGGTCGTCAGCTTGCCGGAGAACGCGAGTGCTTCCGGGTTCCTCAGCAAACTGGGCGCGGTCGAAGCGCGCAACGACTTCGATACCGACGGCTACGGCGGCCCGTGTCCGCCGCCGGGCAAGCCGCATCGCTACATCATCACCGTTTATGCGCTGAGCACCGCCGATCTGCGTCTCGCGCAAGGCCGCCCCGCGCTCATGTTCGACCACGAAATCAGCACGGCCACGCTCGGCAGTGCGCGGATGGTGGTCAGTTACGGACGCTAGGCTCGCGCAACCCCGGCACACGGGCGCCGGCCGGAGCGCGGCCTGGCGCACGGCTTGCATCTGCTTGCAGCCGCTTGCCTCCTATTGCTGCCCGCGCGGAAATTCTGTCATCCGTGCACGCTAATGTGCAGTCAGCCGGCGAGCGTCATGCTTGCCGAAGCAGCGCCGATACAGGTGCGCACCATCGCCGTGCCTGCCCCTCCCTCTTTTCACCTTGCTGGAGAGTGTTATGTCGAAGATCGTCATCGTTTATCACAGTGGCTACGGCCACACGAAAAAAGTCGCCGAGGCCGTGCTCGCAGGCACCGTCGAAGCCGGCGCGGACGCGAAGCTGCTGCCGGTCGGCGAGATCGACGACGCGGCCTGGGCCGAACTGGCCGCGGCCGACGCCATCATCTTCGGCGCGCCGACGTACATGGGCGGCCCTTCCGCCGACTTCAAAAAATTCGCCGACGCGAGCTCGAAGCCATGGTTCGGACAGACGTGGAAGGACAAGATCGCGGCCGGCTTCACCAATTCGGCGACCATGAACGGCGACAAGTTCTCGACGATCCAGTACTTCGTCACGCTGGCCATGCAGCACAGCATGATCTGGGCGGGCACCGGCATGATGCCGTCGAACACCAAGGCAGCGACTCGCAACGACCTGAACTACGTGGGTGGCTTTACCGGACTGCTTACGCAGTCGCCGGCCGACGCGTCGCCGGAAGAAGCACCGCCCCCCGGCGATCTGGAAACGGCGCGCATGTTCGGCGCACGCGTGGCCGCGGTCACGGCGCGCTGGATCGCCGCGGCGCGCTGAAACGCGGATCGATGCGCAGGTTGCGGCGAACCGGCCGGCATCGGCTTGCATCTTCTGCATAACGGATCACGCCGATGTCATCTTCGGCGTGCATCGTCGTTTTTTCACCCCTTTTGTACGCCCGGCGCCATCAGGTCTTAAAATAGCGTTCCGGCGCGGCGTAGCGCCCTGTTTCCAGCAAGCCAGTGAGAGCGAGATGAGCACGAAAGTTTTTGTCGACGGACAGGAAGGCACGACCGGCCTGAAGATTTTCGAATACCTGTCGCAACGCGCCGACGTTGAGATCCTGCGTATCGAAGAAGCGAAACGCAAAGACCTCGAAGAGCGCCGTCGTCTCATCAACGCGTCGAACGTGACGTTCCTGTGTCTGCCGGACGTCGCCTCGCGCGAGTCTGCCTCGCTAGTCGAGAACGATCGCACCGTGCTGATCGACGCCAGCACCGCGTTCCGCACTTCCGCCGATTGGGCCTACGGCCTGCCCGAACTGGCGCGCTCGCAACGCGAGCGTCTGCGCACGGCGAAACGCATTGCCGTGCCGGGGTGCCATGCGTCGGCCTTCGTGCTCGCCATGCGTCCGCTGGTCGAAGCAGGCGTGGTGGCGCCCGAGTTCGCCGCGCACGCCTACTCGATTACCGGCTACAGCGGCGGCGGCAAGAAAATGATTGCCGACTACGAAGCCGGCGGCAACAACAAGCTCAAGAGCCCGCGTCCATATGCGCTCGGTCTCACGCACAAGCATTTGCCGGAAATGGCCGCGCATACGGGCCTGAAGTCGGCGCCGGTCTTCACGCCGATCGTCGGCGACTTCTACAAGGGACTCGCGGTCACCACGTTCTTCTCGCCGAACCAACTGGCGAAGAAAGCAACGCCGCAAGACGTGCAGGCGCTGTTCGCCGAGTACTACGCGGGCGAAGCCTTCGTACACGTTGCCCCGTTCGACGCGGAAGCGAACCTCGACAGCGGCTTCTTCGACGTGCAGGCGAACAACGACACCAATCGCGTCGACCTGTTCGTGTTCGGCAACGAAGAGCGCTTCGTGACCGTCACGCGGCTGGACAACCTGGGCAAGGGCGCTTCGGGCGCGGCCATCCAGTGCATGAACCTCGCGATCGGCGCCAATGAAGAAAGCGGCCTGAAACGCTGAACAAGCATGGAAAAATACAGACGGCGACCTCGCCGTCGAGCTACAGAAAAGCCGGTCCTGATGGACCGGCTTTTCTGTTTTAAAAAACCGCCAATCCCAATTCCTTTCTCCGCGCTTAATCAGTAGTAGCCCGCATTACTTAAAAAATAAAAATGGGACCACCCATAAAGCGCCGGTAATTCATTCCTGATAACGACGTCCACAGCATAGTTTTCCGCATAGGGAAACTCCGGATTTTTTTGCGAACGGTCGTTCGAAGATGATAGAGCCATTTTGCTGCAAGGCTTGCCTGTCAAGGGAGTGCGGCGAAGCAACGATGCCGCCTTCCAGCAGAAAATTCCTTTTTTGTTTAAAAGGGCCGCCTCTGTCCAGACGGTGCGCGCCCGGCAAAAAACATGTTGTTTGAATCAGTCTTTTTAGACGGCTCATTCAATTGACAGCCATTATCCGCACAGCGAAATTAGCTCGCACAATTACATGAAGGGAGACAGCAGCATGTCGCACGCCATTACTCGAGGCCTGGCGATGGCCATTGCCACGGCCCCATTCCTGATCGCCTGCGGTGGCGGCAAGGCCGACAATCCAGGCCCGGTCAACCCAGCGCAATGTTCGGGCGCGAGCTGCGGCGTGCAAGGTCCGCCACCCTCGGGAGCCGGCGCGGCTGCGTTGTGTCCCGCGACTGCCGACATCGTCAAGAGCACGTTCCTGGGCGGGGCGGGTAGCGGCGAAGTCGTGCAACTGAACATCGATGCGACAGCGATGACCTACACGCTGAAGTGGCTCAAGTCACCGATCCCGCTGACCAGCGCCGACGTCACGATCACGCGCGAAGGCACCCAGATCACCGGTGCGGTGATTCATCCGCCGACCGGCATGCTGCCGACTGCGGAGCAAACCCGTTGCGCCTTCATTCTCGGCAAAGGCACCGGCACCGCGCCCGCAGACGGCTCCACTTACACGACACCCGACTTCGTCAACAACCCGAACCCGCCGATGATTCTGGTCGGCCAGGGCGTGGCCGGCGGAGGTATTCCGGGCGCGACCGTCGAGTACGACGGATTGACCATCGTTCCCGGCATCATCGATCACGTTGGCGCAGTGCCGAACCGGCACTTCGACTTCTATCCGTTCCTCGGTTTCGCCAGCACGACGACCGACATCACCAGGCTGGCCGGCACCTACAACGGTTTGCTGTACCACCTCGTGCCGTCCGGCTCGTACGCGGCGACGGCCACCAACACGGTCGAAACCTTCGACGCGGCCGGCAACTGCACGGGCTCGAATCCGGCGAACGCGGCCTTCACGCCGAGCGCGAGCGGCTGCCTGACGACCGGCACGGCGTGGACCGCCAATGGCAGCGGTTACTTCGACAGCCAGAACGCACCGCAGATCGGCGCGCAGCTCAAGCTGCCGCCGCTGAACCAGCCGAGCGGCGTGTCCGCGCAGGCGCACATGATTCTCGGCCAGATCAATGGCGCGACGGTGCCGCTCGTCATTCGCACGGGTTCCGTGAATCTGGGTACGGCCGCCTTGCTGCACGCCGACGCCAAGGTCGACGACGAGTCCGGCATCGCGATGCTCGCGGCGGCCACGCCGCTTGCATCCGGCGGCTTCGACGGCGGCTACGTGGGTGCCGACTCCAACTTCAGGTACACCGCGGCATTGATCCAGGGCGGCGTCGGCACTTTCATCAACCCGTCGACTTCCGCAGCGGAAGACGGCTTCGGTCTCGGCTACAGCTTGCCGAGCCCGGGACTGGTTGGTGTGCAGCAGGCGAACGGTCAGACCGGCCTCGCGATCGCTTCCGGCGGGCTGTACGCCATCGAGATTCAAGGGACCGTGAATGGCGGTGTAGCGCCGACGTCGCAACTCAGCAGCACGGCTTCGAGCGCTCCTTACTTCGGCATTGGCGCGCAAATCAGCAAGTGAGCGATAACGGACCGGCAGTTCGCAGTACGAGACATAAATAAAGCAGGTGGCTGGACTGGGAGCCGGCCACATACAACGAGAAAATTCTGGAGGCGGTATGAAATGGAGAATCCTTTCGGTGCTCGCTCTTGCTGCACCGTTGCTGGGGGCATGTGGTGGCGGCGGCGGTGGTGACGGGCCGGTGACGGAAGTGCGTCTGTGCCCTGCGTCGCTGGACTACAGTACGTT
This sequence comes from Paraburkholderia sp. USG1, assembly GCF_031570135.1. Taxonomy (NCBI): domain Bacteria; kingdom Pseudomonadati; phylum Pseudomonadota; class Betaproteobacteria; order Burkholderiales; family Burkholderiaceae; genus Paraburkholderia; species Paraburkholderia sp. USG1. Next base: position 27,139 of record NZ_JAMWXW010000010.1, read on the forward strand.
ATTCACGGGCGGCGGCGGTGACGGCGAACTGGTCAAGCTGCAACTCGATACGACCAAGATGACCTGGCAGATCAATTACATCGAGTCGCCGATTCCTGCCACCACCGGCACTGTCGTCCCGACGCGCGCCGGGCAATCAGCCAGCGGCACGCTGACCCAGGAAACCATGCTGCCGACCAACAAGCTCAACCAGTGCGCGTTCCGCCTGAACGGCGCGAGTCTCGACCCGAATCGTCCGGCACGGATTTTTGTGGGCGAAGGCGTGGCGGGCGGCACGATTCCGGGCGCCGAAATTTCGTTCGGCGGGATTCTCGGCGTGGGCGCCGTGCCGGACACCAAGTTCCCGTACTACCCGTTCATCGGCTTCTCGTCGATTGAAACGAATCTCGCGAACGTGGCCGGCACGTACAACCAGCTCGGCTATCACCAGGTGCCGTCGCAAAACTTCGCGCCGGTCGCGGTCGATTCAAAGATCACGATCAACGCGGACGGTACGTGGACCGAGTGCGACAACTCCGGCATCAACGCTGGCAAGTGTCAGCAGCCCGGCGGCAATTTCGCGCAATCTGCGGACGGCAGCGGCGCGTTCCAGACCAACAACTTCCTGGGCCAGGCGAAGCCCACGCTCGCAACGACTCCGGAAGCGCGCGGCTACATGATCGTCGGCAAGCTGCGTAACCAGCTGGTGCCGATCCTCGTGCGCACGGGCGCGGCGAACTCGTCGGTGACCGTGCCGCAAAACGGCGCGCTCGGACCGTACGCCGACGATGAGTCGGGCATCTCGATCCTGGCGCCGCAGAGCGCGATCGCGGTGAACTCGCAGAACGGTGAGTACATCGGCGTGGATAGCCAGTTCGACTACCGCACCACCGCGCTCGAAGGCGCCGAAGCCACGCTGCTCGATCCGTTCAACGCATCGCAGGCATCGCTTGCGACGGCGCTGAATCTGGACTTCACGCAAGCCGTGCCGGGTGTGGTGACGACGACGCAAGTGGGCGCATCGACCGGCACCACACCGACCGGAAAAATGATCTTCACGGGCGGCGTGTTCGGCTACCTCGATCTGACCAACGCGGCCTCGCCATATTTCACGATCGGTGCCTTCGTCCAGTAATGGGCGCCCACGCGCCGCCAATCCGCAACGTGGCGTTCGCGTTCCGGTTGCCGCGCAGCGTCACCGCGCGGCAACCGGCGCCCAACGAATATGCAATGCACCGGCGTGGTCATCGACCTGCCGCCGCTTGCCGCGCGCGATCAGCTTCACGCGCGCCTCAGGAGGAACAACATGAAAAGAATCTGTTTCGCGTTACTGGCCGCCTGCCTGTGCGCCAGCGCGCACGCCCAGCATGCGGGCGACAACGTCGCGGTCCTCGGCTGGTTTCACGTCATGCCGCAGGATTCGAGCACGCCGCTCACCACCAATGTCGCGCCGACGCCGATCAACACGCCGTTGCGCCTGCCGAGTTCGTTCACGTCGCCCGGTACGAGCCTGTCGACCAAAAGCGCCGATACGGTCGGTCTGGTATTCAGCCATTACCTCACCGATCACATTGCGGTGACGACGGTGGCAGGTGTGCCGCCGGTGTTCAAGATCTATGGGCACGGCGTCATCAAACCGCCGGGACCGGCCGGCGCGCTCGGCCAGCAGGATCTGGGCGATCCGCAGTCCAATCCGATCGTCAAGAGCGTGCGCCAGTGGAGCCCGGCGCTGCTGTTCCAGTACTACTTCAACGCGCCGACGGCGAAATTCCGGCCGTTCGTCGGCGTCGGCGTGTCGTATAACTGGTTCTCCGACATTCAGCTGAGCCAGAACTTCATCCAGTCGACGCAGAACAACCTCGGCGCGGTGCTGGCCGCCGGTGCGGGCAAGCCGGGGCAGACGCAGGTGTCGGCGAAGGCGTCGTCATCATGGGCGCCGGTGTTCAATGCGGGGCTCGCATACAACATCACCGATCACTGGGGCCTCGTGGCATCGGTCACTTACATTCCGCTGAAGACGACCTCGTCGGTCATCATCAAGGCGGCGGACGGCACGGAACTGGGGGTGTCGAAGGCGGAACTGAAGGCCGATCCGATCATTTCTTTCCTCGCCGTCTCGTACAAGTTCTGAGTTCAGCCTTGACGCAAAAAAGCCGGCGGCCCGGTGCAAGGGCCAGCCGGCTTTGTCTTTTCCGGGACGCTGCAAATTCAGGGCAAAAAAAAGCCCGCCTATTTGGGCGGGCTGAATCCATATCAGAGGAGACATGGAGGAGACAAGACAAACTATAGCAAATGCTTTGGTGCGTCGCAACATACAAATTAGGGTTGACCCTCAACGTTGCAAAAAAACAACATCTTGTAAAATATCCTATGGCCTCCGTTAATGAGGCGTTGCCGCTTGGGGCTCAGTGGCGCACCAGCGCCATCATCGCGCCGAATCCGACAAACACGCCGCCAGTCAGCCGATTGAACATCCGCGCGACGCTGCGGCTTTTCAACCTCGCGCCGATACGCGTGCCAAAACCCGCGTACACCAGATACCAGCTCACTTCGATCACGGCGAAGGTGGCGACGAGCACACCGAATTGCGGCAGCTTGGGTTGCGCGGCGTCGATGAATTGCGGCAACAGCGCCGCGGCGAACAGAATCGCCTTGGGATTGCTGCCTGCGACGAGAAAGCCGTTGCGGAACAGCGCCAGGCGCGAACGTGCGGGCTTCGCGGCCAGGTCGTCGGCGTCGCTGGCGGCGGCTTCGTCGGCCGGCGCGCGCCACGCCTTGATGCCGAGATACACGAGGTAGGCCGCGCCGATCATCCGCAGCGCGTTGAACATGGCCGGCCAGGCTTCGAGAAAGACGCCGAGCCCCGCGGCCGATACCGCCAGCATCAGCACCAGCGCCGACAGGCAACCCGCCATCGTCGCGCTGGAGCGGCGCAGGCCGTGCTGGGCGCCGTGCGTCATCACGAGCAGCATGTTCGGACCGGGAATCGCAGAAACGACAAAGACAGTGGCGACGAACAGCCACCAGGTATGCAGACTCATGGGAATCGAGGCGGGTAAGGGAGCGGACGGCTATTATGCCCGCCCGCGCCTGTCAGTGTGACGCCTGCCGCCATAGCAGCCCCGTCAGTGCCCGCCTCGCAGTACGCCCGCCTGTTTGTCAGTGCCTGCCTCTCAGCGCCGCCTCCCGTACCTCTCCCTACCTCTCAGCGCCCGGCTCGCCGTGCGGCGACTTGCCCCAACACCGCGAAATCCTTCTCACCATCACCGTGAGCTACGGCTTCAATCAGGCTGTCGCGCACCACGCTGGCGATCGGCAGCGGTGTGGTCACGGCATCGGCCGCTGCCAGTGCAAGACGGATGTCCTTCAGGCCGAGTCGCGCCTTGAACAGCGCCGGCTCGTAGCGCTGCTCGGCGATCAGCTTGCCGTAGCCCGAATAGACCGGCCCCGGAAACAGGCCGCTTGTAATGACGTCGAGGAAATCCTGCATGGCCAGACCGTGCCCGGTCACCAGCGTGGCCGCTTCGCCGAGCGTCTCGACCGCTGCACCGAGCATGAAGTTGGCGGCCAGCTTCATGACGTTCGCCTGCTGCGGCAGCGACCCGATCCGCCAGGTCTTCTGGCCGATCGCGTCGAAAATCGGCTGAACGCGGTCGATCGACTCGGCCGGTCCGCCCGCCACAATGGTCAGCTTGCCCGCCGCCGCGACATCGGGCCGGCCCAGCACCGGCGCGGCCACGTAGTGAATACCGCGCGACGCGTGCGCGGTCGCCAGTTCCTCGGCCAGCGCCACGGAAATCGTCGCCATGTTCACGTGAGTGAGCCCGCGCGGAGCATGTTCCAGCAGGGTGGCGGTGATGACTTCGCGCAACGCGCTGTCGTCGGCGAGCATCGAGAACACGGCGTCGCCCGCAAACGCTTCGGCCGGCGTCGCGACAATCCGCGCGCCTGCGTCGACGAGCGGTTGCGCGCGTTCCGGTGAGCGGTTCCACACGCGCACCTGATGCCCGGCTTTCAAAATGTTTGCAACCATCGCGGCGCCCATCTCGCCGAGACCGATAAAACCGATGTCCATCTGTCGCTCCGTCTTCTAAAGAACTGGAAGTAAAGCACACCCATGCGACACGTGCAGGACAGCACGCAACGAAACACGGTGCGATACTGCAGCAATGGTGACCGCGACATTCCGCTTCTACGAGGAGCTGAACGATTTTCTCGCCCGCCCACTGCGCCGGCGCGCGTTCAGTTACGCCTGTGCGCCGGGCGCCACCGCCAAGCACATGATCGAAGCGCTCGGCGTGCCGCACACCGAAGTCGAACTGATTCTGGTCAATGGCGAATCGGTCGGTTTCAATCATCCCCTCGCGGACGGCGATCGCATAGCCGTCTATCCGAAGTTTGAAGCGCTCGACATCCAGCCGCTCCTGCGCGTACGCGAGCGGCCGCTGCGCGTGGTGCGTTTCATCGCCGACGCGCATCTGGGCGGCCTCGCGCCGCTCCTGCGGCTCGCCGGCTTCGATACGCTGTACGACAATCACTTTCCCGACGCCGACATCGAAGCACTTGCCGCTGCGCAACAGCGCATCGTCCTGACGCGCGACCGCGAGTTATTGAAACGCCGCAACATCACGCATGGCTGCTACGTCCGCACGCTCAGGCCGCGCGAACAATTGCGCGAAGTGTTTGAACGGCTCGATCTGGCCGGCAGCGCGCAACCGTTCCGCCTGTGTCTGATGTGCAATGTGCCGCTACGGCGTATCCCCAAGGAGGAAGTCGGCACGCGCGCTCCCGACGGCGTACTGGAAAGGCATGCCCAGTTCGTGACCTGCGACGTGTGCCGTCGCGTGTTCTGGGAGGGTACGCATTGGCAAAGAATGCGCGCGCTGATGGACAGCGTGGCTGCCGCGCCGGACCGGTCCGCGTAAACCTCGCTTGAGGTCCACCTTCGTTCCCTCTGCGCACGGCGATACATGTGCATGAAACCCCGAACGCCACGCACTCGCGCGGCGTGCGGCACGGTGCGTACAATGCGGGATTACTTATCTGGCAGAGGCCTTCCGTATGGCGATGAAAAAAACCGACCTTGAAAAGAACAAGGCGCTCAAGCTGAACAACGCAATGAAGCTGTCGACCGCCGAGCGCTTCGGCAAAGCGGCGGCCGCCGAGCCGAAACTCGATCGCCGCGAACAGCGCAAGCTCGATCAGGCACAGGGTCTCGTCGCATTCGCGTGCAAGCTGAACGGCGATCTGGTGACCGAACTGAAAGAGCGGGCAGCGACCCATCCAGAAGGAATGACAGGGCTGCTGAACGAAGTCATCAAGCGGGGCCTTGCGGGCTGAGGGCCGCGCAAACCGCGCCCCGAATGCAAAAAGGCCAGAGCATGAACTCTGGCCTTTTTGCTTGCAACGCCTTCATCCGGTTCACACTGCGCCGGCCGGCTAGCGGCGCGATGCGGTTGACCGGCGAAGCTGGCCCGAAGAATCGGGCGACAGCTTAGTTTTGCGTGCCCTTGTCATTCGTGCCGGCTGCCGAAGCGGCTGCCGAAACCGGAGCGCGCTTGCCGTGCGTCTTCAGCTTCTTGATGTGATGCTTCTTCGGCGCGCTTGCTGCAGCAGCCGGTGCTGCGTCCGACGCTTGTGCGAAAGCTTGAACGGAAACCAGCGCGATCGAAGCGGCTGCGAGCGAGACGATAAGTTTTTTCATGTGTTGTTCCCCAAACCTGGACGACTGAGTCAATGTGAATGAATAAGCTGCACGGTGAAGCAGACAGGGCTTGAGGCGCCTTCCCGCTCCCCGCGGGAGAGTATTACCCAGTGTAGGCGGTTTGTCATGCCCAAAACTCGATATGTATTTTCCGGGAGACAGCTTGCTTTCGGCGTCCTTTCACTCGTTAAGTATCCCATACCAGGGCATTCACCTAGACCGCCTCAAACCAGGTTGCGCAGCAGGCTGGCGTTCTCCAGAAGGGTTGGCAACACGCGGTGCAGCGCGGCGTTTGCCGACTCAGCGTCAACAGATAGCGCCGCGCCGCCGTGCGCGACAGGCCTGCGCGAGCGGCCACTGCGGCTGGCGTCATGCGCGCGTGCTCTTCATCGAATGCTTCGATGATCGCCAGCGCTTTCGCGGCGCCGGCGATCCAGTCTTTCTCGTCCATTGCGTTTGCCTGAGAATCAGCCGGCTCGTCGGGCCAGTGGTGTACTGAGCTCAATGGCCGTCGCGCGATTATCGCGCGAGTCGGCATCGGCGCGCGGCCGTGGGTCAATTGGAGCATTCGACGCCAAGCGCATCTGTTCGAGGATGCCGGCACTGCGCGATGTGCGAACGCCAGAGCTGCCGTGCCCAGGTATCATGTCTGCGCCGAGCCGCGGCGTACCGCTCGAGCCGTCGCCGACCGGCCGCGAACACCTTGTGACAACCACCGAAACTGAAAGACCACCGTTGAAAGCCGAAACCCGCCAACACCTGCGTGCCAATGTGCTGATGCTGATCGCTGCGATGATCTGGGGCTCAGCGTTCGTCGCTCAGCGCCTGAGTCTCGATGCGATCGGACCGTTTCTGTTCACCGGACTGCGCTTCCTGCTCGGCGCACTCGTCGTGCTGACGCTGATCGTTTGCGTCCGGCGCTCCGCGCTGGCTGAACTGTCGAAGCGCGAACCCGGCGGCGCACGCGAACTGCTGGGCGCGGGCGTGCTGCTCGGCATGGTGCTGGCCGCCTCGATTTCGCTGCAACAGATCGGCCTGCAATACACGAAGGTCGCCAACGCAGGCTTCATCAGTTCGTTGTACGTGGTAATCGTGCCCTTGCTTGGTGTGCTCTTCAAACATCGCACGGGAATCGGCACGTGGCTCGGTGCGGCGCTCGCCGCGGTCGGCATGTATTTTCTGAGCGTGAACGAGCAGTTTTCGATACTGTACGGCGATTGGTATCAGCTTGCCGGTGCACTCGTGATTTCCATCCAGATGATGCTGGTCGGACGCTTCGCGCTGCGCCACGACGCGCTCATGCTCGCACTCGTGCAGTTCGTGACGTGTGGGCTCGCGTGCCTCGTTGTCGGTCTCGCCATCGAACCGTTCAGTCTTGCGGTAATCGCGCGCGCCGCACCGACTATCGTGTACGGCGGAGCGCTGTCGGTCGGCGTCGCCTATACGATTCAGGTGGTCGCGCAGAAGCATGCGGCGCCGTCGCACGCCGCGGTGATCTTCAGCATGGAAGGCGTATTCGCCGCGCTGGCAGCCTGGCTCGTGCTCGACGAGACAATGTCGGCGCGCGCGCTGGCTGGATGTGCGCTGGTGCTGGCGGGTTTGATCGTGTGTCAGGTGATGCCGGCCTGGCAACGCGGGCATGAACGCTTGCCTCGCGCATCGTCCTGAAGATGTAGCCAGCCGCTCCATTCCACGCCGAAGCGTGCGAAGCCGTTGCGAAGACGGTCGACGTCGGTGAGTTGCGCACCCGCGCCTTCAGGCCGCTCGCGAATGCTGGGCAAACAGTGCCGGCGTATCGGCGGTAGGCGGAAACACGCACCAGCAGCCGTCGTCGTGACGAAAGAAGAATAATCCGCGTGAACCCGCTTCGAGCGAAGTCTCGACGCGTACGTAGCGCCGGCCACCCAAGCGGGTGCGGCTGAATTCGGTGACATGAACTGGCACGGAAGGCTCTGGCGCGAGCCATTTTTCCACAAGAAACCGCAGCGACTGCTCGCTCTCCATTCTCATGATCCGCTCCGGGCTGGCTTATCCTGATGCGCATCACGCGTGGCCTCGGTATTGTCGTCGCGGTCTGCAACGTCCGCGTCGTGTTCGGCGGACGCGAGCGTGATGGCCCGGTTGGTGGCTGCCGCCCGCAGCGTGCTGCAATGGGTGGCATGTCGAATATCCGATAGAAGACGGACAAGCTGTCGTGCTGTTCTGCGTTTCATTACACACCCCCCGCACTGCACCAATAACCTCAGAAAACACTTTAACTCTATGCCTGGATCGGCCATTGCCCAAATCGTTTTGACTAAATAGCAACAGTCGCGCTTGCAAAAAGACAGACGCAATCTTTGTACCGTCCGTCTTCAATGTGCGCGTCTGCCGTCCAGCGGTCTGTACGGTGCCGAGCGCTTGCCGAAGTTGAAAAACCTGCCCGGCAAGCAGTGAAGAAAGCGCCTGGAAGGCGAGTTATCCACAATTGCCTATGAATAACTTCGGGATAGCGCATGGAACAGCCTGTGAGTGGAATCTTGATAAGGCGGCCGGCCGGGCAAGCCCATCAAAGTTATCCCGGTTCTGTAGTTTTTCTACAGAGGTGTCCCGCAGGGTTATGCCGTCCGTATTACATTGATATGTCGGCACATTTGCGAGTTATCCACAGAAGGGGTTAACCCTTGTTAACTATTACTACATATATATACGTATGAAGTAAAAGACATAGGATAAGCCGCGCTTCGTGATGAGATTGAAGGCTGATCGGCGCTTGATCAGCCTTCATACGAGATCTGCTACCGGTGACTCAGGGCGCCACGCCAACCCCACTCGCCGGGGACAAGGACGCCGCCGCGCCGATCGCGTCGGGCATCTCGGGAATGGGTGCCGGAGCCGTCGCTTCGACTGGCACCGGCAGCAGGCGCGTCTCGATCCGGCTACTCGCGACCGGTTGCGTGCGCACCACCGTTTGCAGATAGTGATCAACGAGGCCGAAGAAACGGTCGTAGAACTTGCCCGACGGAATCGTCTCGCTCGAAATCTTGACCAACGCATCGCTGTTCGAACGAATCGGCAGCGACAGTGAACCCAGCACGCTCAACCCAACGCTCGCCGAGGTATCGCTTTTCTTCAACGCAAAGCCATTCTGCACGGCATTGACGTAGACGATGCTGGTGTCGCTCGCCTCTTCGCCCGGCGTACAGACCACATGAAATTCGACCACCACGTGACTATCGCCCGTCGGCTGGAAATTCTTGGTGCCGTCGACGGTGTCGTTGCGCGTCATCGTCGTCAGGTAGCCTTGGCTCAACAGGGCACGACGTGCGGCCTCACAGGTGTCCGTAGTGCTCGAATTGAAATTGCGCGCGTACGGGCTCGCGCCGGTTTCGAACAGTTCCTGCTGGAATTTCAGCTGCGGCGTGCTGCTACAGGCGGCAACGGTCAACAGGCCGATAAGCGCGGCGGCTGTGGTTCTGGAAAACGAGGTCAACATGGTCGATCGGAAGAGGCGCCACGTAAGCGCGAATGGGAATGCATTGTAGAGCGGTTGCCAGATATGCGTAAAAAGCACGCAAACCCGTAGTCTTACAGGACGTGACAGTGCATCACCATGACCGCGGTGCCGTGGCGGGAAAAGGAGCGGAGGGAAACAGGATGTCGCCTAGCGCGACGTTGGAGGAAGTCCCATCGAAGACGCGACCGCGCCGTTTTTCCCGGCTGCGCCTATAGCCGGCACGGTGAACGCATCGGCCCAGTTATCCAGCGCCGCGCAGTGATCGGACACTGACTGCGCCGCGCACGCGGCGGCTTGCGCGTCTGTCTGCTGCGCCGTGTCTTGCGGTGCGGCGACCGCCGCGAAATCGCCGACCCGCAAGTTCACCTTCTGTGCATAAGCTTGCGACCCGCCGTAGCTCTTGAGCGCGGCGTTCATGTCGCCATTGGCAGAGCGCATATAGCCATACAGGATCGCCGAGCCTACTTCGATGTTCGCGGTCGGCTCGGTAAGATCCTTGACGTTCCTCAGCAACCCGCGATGCGCGCCCGGCACGACCTGCATCAACCCGGTTGCGCCGTTGGCGCCCTTGGCCTTTTCCTTGAAGCGGGATTCGATCGAGATGATCGCCAGCAGGAGCGCCGGCGGGAGGGAGTATTTCGACGCGGCGGATTGCACTGCGTCCGAAATCTTCTGAGCCTTTTCCTTTGCCAGGCCGAATTTGTGCGTCAGATACGCGGACATTCGCTCGTTGTTCTCGTCGGCCGCCGCGGTCTGTATGAGGCCGAGCGAAAGCACGATCAGGCAAAGTAACCGGCTCATAGCGGAAGATGGGAAAAGAAAGGGATCCGGGCATTATAGCTCTGCCCCCAAATTAGACCCAGAACGAGCATAAATTCGTCTTAAGAATCGCAGCCGGCCAAGGGCTCTTTTCGCATCGCAATGCGACGGGTTCGGCTTCGGGGCGTGATGGTCGTTCAGCGTGACCGGGAAAGCGGCGACGTGAAGACTACGAGAATCCGCATACCCCACGGCGACAGGAGAAGCGCCGTTTGGCTCGCCGATCCGCCGATCGAATCCTCCCGGATTTGAGACAATGAAGCCTACCGGTGAATGTCTTCCCGGGACAACCGGGTGTAGGCTTGGCGTTTCCTGCCGATGCCGGCCCATTGAACAAGCGATGCTCCCAGGTAATGAGCAAGACCGCATTTATTCCAAGCGTGCCCGCGACGTCGGAGGACGATTTCGACATTTCGGCCACGTCGAAACTCGCCGGCTACAAGCGTTTTTTCGGCGTGCTGAAAGTGGTTCGAACCACGGACGGACGCGTACTGTTTCCATTCGACGGCGCGCCCGAACTCGGGCCGTATGCAACCAAGCTGGAAGCGATCGCCGCAGCGCAGGTGTACGGCGAACATATTGTCACCAGCGACCTGGCACGCCCGGAGTTGTAGGCGCCCGCGCGTGGCGGGTTTTGAGTTGATTGCTTGCGTTATTGATCGTGATGATCACTTCGGGAGCAGAGAATGACCTGTTCGCGCAAAGTCCGCTCATGGACCGCTGTGATGTTTGGGGTAGTTGTGCTGGCGAGCGTGCTGGCCGCGCACTGTCAATCCACCTTCGCGCAGGACACCGATGCTCACGCCGGGCAACAGGCGCTGGCGCGCGCCGAGTTGATTCACGCTCAAGTCCGCGTCGTCGCAATCAATACCGCCACGAACAGCGTTACGCTGCGCGGTCCGCGCGGCAATCTGGCTGACGTGGACGTCAATCCTGCCCTCGCCGATGTCAGCCGGCTCAAGATCGGCGACAAGCTCAATGTTGCGTATCAGCAGGCGCTACTGCTTAACATCGACAGGTTATCCACCAAGGGTGTGCGCGAACGCGTGGAGACGACCGCAGCGATACCGGCTTCGGCGGGCTACGCGTCGTCGGCGCATAGCGTGAGGGTGATCGCCACGGTGTTGAAGATTGACCGCAAGAGCCGCATGGTGACGCTGCGTGGACCGAAGCATCGACAAGTGCTCAGGGCCGCGAAGGGAATTTCGCTCGATCAGTTGAAAGTGGGCGATAGCGTGCGCGCGGAGTTTGTTTCGGCGGCGGCGGTGAAATTGGTGCGAGAGTGAGGGTTGTTCGGCGCCAACCGTAGGGACGAAAAAAACCACCCGTGGGCGGGTGGTTTTTTCAACGGCGTGGCGTGGTGGTGACGTTAAACGAACACCATCCCCCTCACTCCACCGTCACCGACTTCGCCAGATTCCGCGGCTTATCCACATCCGTACCCCGCGCACACGCCGTGTGATACGCCAGCAACTGCAGCGGCACCACATGCAGGATCGGCGACAACAGGCCGTAATGCTCCGGCATCCGGATCACATGCAAGCCTTCATCGTTGACGATCTTCGTATCCGCGTCGGCAAACACATACAGCTGACCGCCCCGCGCGCGCACCTCCTGAATATTCGACTTCAGCTTTTCCAGCAGCGCGTCGTTCGGCGCCACCGTTACCACCGGCATGGCTTCAGTCACGAGCGCGAGCGGCCCATGCTTCAACTCGCCGGCCGGATAAGCCTCGGCGTGGATATACGAAATTTCCTTGAGCTTGAGCGCGCCCTCAAGTGCGATCGGATAATGCAAGCCGCGCCCTAGGAACAGCGCATGTTCCTTACGCGAAAACTCTTCCGACCACGCAATGATCTGCGGCTCCAGCGCCAGCACGCTATTCAATGCCGCCGGCAAGTGACGCAGTTGCTTCAGATACTCAGCTTCCTGCTCTTCGCTCACACGCCCGCGCAACTTGCCCAGCGTTGCCGCCAGCACGAACAGCGCAACCAGTTGCGTCGTGAACGCCTTGGTCGATGCAACACCGATCTCGCGGCCCGCGTGGGTCAGGAACGCCAGCTCGGTCTGGCGCACCATCGCGCTCGTTCCGACGTTGCAGATTGCCAGCGTATGTTTGTGACCGAGATCCTGTGCATGTTTGAGCGCCGCCAACGTGTCCGCCGTTTCGCCCGATTGGGATATCACGACGACCAGCGACTTCGGATTCGGCACCGACTCTCGATAGCGATACTCGCTGGCAATTTCCACCTGAGTGGGAATCTTCGCGATCGATTCGAGCCAGTACTTCGCGGTCAGCCCCGAGTAATAGCTCGTGCCGCACGCCAGAATCAGCAGGCTGTCGATCTCTGCGAACACCTTGCCCGCGCCCTCGCCGAATAGCGACGGATCGAACGAATCCGCTTGCGGAATCGTGTCCGTGATCGCGCGCGGCTGCTCGAAAATTTCCTTCTGCATGAAGTGACGATACGGGCCGAGTTCGACCGCGCCGCCATACGCAGCCACCTGGCGCACTTCGCGCTGCGCCTCATAGCCGTCGCGATCGGCAATGCGCACGCCCTCAAGCGACAGTTCGCAGACGTCGCCTTCCTCGAGGAAGATGAACCGTTCGGTGCTGCCCGCGAGCGCCAGCGCGTCCGAGGCAAGGAAGTTCTCACCCTCGCCGAGACCGACCACCAGTGGTGAACCCTGCCGCGCGCCGACCACCGTATGCGGCTGGTCTTTATGCAACACAGCGATCGCATACGCGCCGTGCAGTTGCCCGACCGTTTCCCGCACCGCCGCGAACAGATCGCCGCGATACAGGCTGTGAATCAGATGCGCGATAACCTCTGTGTCGGTCTGCGAGACAAACGTGTAACCCTTGCCGCGCAGCATTTCGCGCAGCACTTCGTAGTTCTCGATGATGCCGTTGTGTACCAACGCGAGCGTGTCTTTCGAGAAGATCGGGTGGGCGTTGTCCGTGACCGGCGCGCCATGCGTGGCCCAGCGCGTATGCGCGATACCCGTGATGCCTTCGAGATGGCTTTCACGCACCTGCTCGTCGAGATCGGCCACACGCGCGACGCTGCGCGCACGGCGCGGACCGTCGCTGCCGAGCACGGCCACGCCGCACGAATCGTAGCCGCGATACTCGAGGCGACGCAGTCCTTCGATCAGGACGGGAACGATGTTACGTTGCGCTACCGCGCCGACAATGCCACACATGGATCATTCCTTTTCAGTGCTAGTGCCGGGTTTCAAGGAGCGCGCCTCGTGCGCGCGTCATGCCCATCAGCTCTTCTTTTTGGTCGGGCGCACGTAGCCCGTTTTGCTCGTTTGCGTCTTGTCGTTCAGGACCAGCGCGTCCGCTTCGACGTCCTTCCAGACCGTGGTGCCCGCCGCGATCGTCACGCCGCGCTTCACACGCACCGGCGCAACCAGTTGCGTGTCCGAACCGACGAACACGTCGTCTTCGATAATCGTGCGGAATTTGTTCGCGCCATCGTAATTGCAGGTGATGGTGCCCGCGCCGATGTTCACCCGCGCGCCGATATCCGCGTCGCCGATATACGTGAGGTGATTCGCCTTCGAACCGTGACCGAGCACCGCGTTCTTCACCTCGACGAAGTTGCCGACATGCGACTCGTCATGCAGCGACGCGCCTGGGCGCAAGCGCGCATACGGTCCGAGCACGACATTCGCGCCGACCTCGGCGCCTTCGATATGGGTGAACGCGTCAATGCGCGTACCGGCGCCGATGTTCGCATTGCGGATCACGCAGTTCGGCCCGACGGTGACGTTGTCGGCCAGCGTGACGCGCCCTTCGAATACGCAGTTCACGTCGATCGAGACATCGCGGCCGCATTCCAGCGTGCCGCGCACGTCCAGACGCGCCGGATCGGCAAGCGTCACACCCGCGACCAGCAACGCGTCAGCCACGTTGCGCTGATGAATCCGCTCGAGCTCGGCAAGCTGCTGCTTGCTGTTCACGCCGAGCGTTTCCCATTCGTGGTCCGGTTGCGTGGTGACGACTTCGAGACCGGCCTCGATCGCCATTTCCACCGCGTCGGTCAGATAGAACTCGCCTTGCGCATTGTCGTTCTTCAGCGCGGCGAGCCAGTCGCCCAGACGTTCGGTCGGCGCGACGATGATGCCGGTGTTGATCTCGGCGATCTCGAGCTGCTCGGGCGTCGCGTCTTTCTGCTCGACGATGCGCGCCACCTTGCCATGCGCATCGCGCACGATGCGCCCGTAGCCGCTCGGGTCAGCGAGCGTGACGGTGAGCACGCCGTAGCCGCCCTGCCCCGCGCGATCGGTCAACGCCCGCAGCGTGCCGGCGCGCGTGAGCGGCACGTCGCCGTAAAGCACCAGCGTGGGCGCGGACGGGTCGAGTAGCGGCAACGCCTGCTGCACCGCGTGGCCCGTGCCGAGTTGCTGCTCCTGCACGGCGAATTGCACGTCCGGCGCCGCGACGGCTTTGCGCACGGCTTCGGCACCGTGGCCGATCACCACCACGAGACGCGTGGGCTCGAGCGTGCGAGCCGTGTCGATGACGTGAGCGAGGAGCGGCCGACCGGCCAGGGGATGCAGCACTTTGGGAAGCGCGGACCGCATGCGCTTGCCGGTGCCTGCCGCCAAAATCACAATGTTCATGGCACCGCAAATAGACGAGTTTGGAGCCGACGATTCTAACACGCACCCTCTAACGAAAAAGGCCGCTTTAGCGGCCTCGTTGCAAACTGGAATGGACGGAGACGCCCGTGCCACGGGCGTTTTGGTCAAAGATCGTCAAACTGGACGATTGCAATCGATTGCGCTCCGTCAAGCGCCATGCCATTACCGGCGTCGGTCGAACACGGCTCTTCGTCGAACGCAATATCGCCTTGCGGATCGGCCTCGCCGGTCGCGCGCAGAGCGGCGAACGGGAACAGCTTGTGATCCATCAAATGCGAGGGCACGACATTCGACAACGCATTGAACATATTTTCAATGCGGCCCGGGAAACGCTTCTCCCAGTCGCGCACCAGCGCCTTCATTTCCGCGCGCTTGAGATTCGGCTGGCTGCCGCACAGGTTGCACGGAATGATCGGGAATTCGCGCAGCTCGGCGTACTTCTCCAGATCGGTTTCCTTCACGTAGGCGAGCGGGCGGATCACGATATTCTTGCCGTCGTCCGATTGCAGCTTGGGCGGCATGCCCTTCAGCTTGCCGCCGTAGAACATGTTCAGCAGCAGCGTTTGCAGAATGTCGTCGCGATGATGGCCGAGCGCGATCTTGGTCGCGCCCAGTTCGCCCGCCACGCGGTACAGAATGCCGCGCCGCAGCCGCGAGCACAGCGAGCAGGTGGTCTTGCCTTCCGGCACCAGCCGCTTGACGATGCTGTACGTATCCTGATTCTCGATGTGAAACGGAATGTCGAGCTGCTTCAGGTATTCGGGCAGCACGTGCTCGGGGAAGCCCGGCTGCTTCTGGTCGAGATTGACGGCGACGATGTCGAAGTTGATCGGCGCGCGCTCGCGCAGCCGCATCAGGATTTCGAGCATCGCATAGCTGTCCTTGCCGCCGGACAGGCAGACCATCACCTTGTCGCCGTCCTCGATCATGTTGAAGTCGACGATCGCCTCGCCGACCTGGCGCGCGAGCCGCTTGAACAGCTTGTTGTTCTCGTACGCTTCCTTCTGTTCGCGGCGTGTGAGCGGCGACTTGGCGCGCGCGGCGGTTTGCGTCGCGCCGGCCGCGCCCACGGCCTCGGCGGCAGCGGCGGTTGCGGCGGTTGCGGCGCCGTTCAGGATTTCCGGAGCATTCATGGCTCAATCCTCCTTGATACGGAAGACTTCGACGCCCACCGCGTCGCAGTCGGGATAAACGTCCGGCTTTTCCGTCGACACGCGCGCCGCCCGCACTTGCGGATGTTCGAGCATGGTCTTCACGAGATCGTCGCAGAGCGTTTCCTGCAAGTGGATATGGCCTTGCTCGACGCGGCGCGAGATGGTGGAACGCATGAAGTCGTAGTCGACCACTTCGTTCAGCTTGTCGTGGACCGGCGTGGACAGCGCGAGCGGCACGAACAGTTCGACGTTGATCACGACGCGCTGTTCGCCGCGCTTTTCGAAGTCGTGCACGCCAATGTTGATGTGCACTTCGTAATTGCGCAGAAAAAGCCGGCGGCAATCGGCGAGCCGGGGATGCGAAAGAGCGGCAAACATGTTCGTTCCAGTCGAAAAAAGCGTGCGGAGCACGCAAAGGGGCGCGTCAAACGACGGCGGCCGCCAGAGTGGCGGCTCGCCGTGCGCTTCAGGCGCCCATCAAAAACATAACGTCACGCGGCAGCGGCACGAGGTGCTGCCCGCCGTCGACCACCAGCGTCGTTCCGGTCACGCCCGCTGCGTCCGCGAGATACAGCGCGGCGGCGACAATATCCTCGGCCCGCGACGCGCGGCCCAAAGGCGTAGTACGGTGAGCGGCTTCAAAACCCTCCGGCGTCTGATCGCCGGATTGCATCGTCAAACCGGGCGCGAGCCCGACCACGCGCACTTTCGGCGCCAACGCCTGGGCCAGCGCGACGGTGGCTGTCTGCAACGCCGCCTTGGTCAGCGTGTACGACAGGTAATCCGGGTTCATGTTGTACAGCTTCTGATCCAGCACGTTGATCACCACGCTGCGCAAGCTTTCGTCGGCGCGCGCGGCCTCCGGCGTCAACTCGTACAAACCGCGCGCCAGCACCAGCGGCGCGCCGAGGTTCATCGCGGTCAGCTTCAGCAGCAGCTCGTAACCGACGGTGTACGCCGTGTCCTCCTCGAAGCGCGAGGCGTTGTTGACGATACACGAGGGCCGGCCCAAGGCGTCGATACAAGCCGGTAAAAGCCGCTGGACTTGCGCCTCGTCGGCCAATTCCGCGTGCAGCGCGACCGCCCGGCGGCCCAGGGCGGTGATTTCTGCGACCAGTTCGTCGGCTTGCGCACCCGAGGCGCCGTAATGGACGGCCACGTCCCAGCCACGCGCGGCAAAACCGAGCGCGAGCGAGCGCCCGATACGGCGGGCGGCGCCGGTAATCAGCACGACGCGCGGCGTGTCAGGCGCGCGGGCGGAGACGGTGTCCAGAGAGGCGGTCATTTACAATGCGGGGATGAATCCGAAAGCTCACCAACCCGATAGTTTACCTGCTCCCGGCCCTAGCGCGCTTGCGCAGTCCGAAGCGCTGGTCGCGCAGATCCGTGCGGAGCTCGAAGCCGCCGGCGGCTGGCTGCCGTTCGACCGCTACATGGAACGCGCGCTGTACGCGCCGGGACTGGGCTATTACAGCGGCGGCGCCCGCAAATTCGGTCTGCGCGGCGACGACGGCAGCGACTTCGTCACCGCGCCGGAACTGTCGCCGCTGTTCGCCGCAACGCTGGCGCGCCCGATTGCGGAAGCCTTGCAGGCGAGCGGCACGCGCAACGTGATGGAATTCGGCGCCGGCACCGGCAAACTCGCCGCCGGCCTGCTCGATGCGCTCGACGCGTTGGGTGCCGAATTCGACAGCTACTCGATCGTGGATCTGTCGGGCGAACTCCGTGAGCGTCAACGCGAGGCGATCGAGGCCGCGGTGCCGGCGCTCGCCGCCAAAGTGCGCTGGCTGGACGCGCTGCCGGAGCGGTTCGAAGGTGTGGTGATCGGCAACGAGGTGCTGGACGCAATGCCTGTGCGGCTGTTCGCCTTCACCGGCGGCGCCTGGCACGAACGCGGCGTGGTGTGGCGCGACGAAGCGTTCGCATTCGACGACCGGCCCGTGTCCGCCGCGGCGGATCTCGCGCTGCTGTCGGAAATCGACACAGCCGGCGAAGACTACGTGACGGAGACGCACGAAGCCGCCAGCGCATTCACGCGCACCATCTGCACGATGCTTGTACGCGGCGCGGCCTTTTTTATCGATTACGGTTTTCCGCGTCACGAGTATTACCACGCGCAGCGCGCGCAAGGCACGTTGATGTGCCATTACCGGCATCGTGCGCACGGCGATCCGTTCCTCTACCCCGGCTTGCAGGACATCACCGCACACGTTGAATTCACCGGCATCGCCGAGGCGGGCGTCGAGACGGGCGCGGACCTGCTGGGCTTTACGTCGCAAGCGCGGTTTCTGCTCAATGCGGGAATCACCGAGGCGCTGGCGGAGATCGATCCCGCGGACACCAAACAGTATTTGCCCGCGGCGAATGCGGTGCAGAAGTTGTTGTCGGAAGCGGAGATGGGTGAACTGTTCAAGGTGATTGCCTTCTCGCGCGGACTGGACGATACGCTGCAAGCATTCGCGAGCGGCGACCGGTCGCATACCCTGTGAATTTCCGCATCAGGAACCGACGATGATCCGCTGGCTGTTGACTACGTTTATTGCCGTGGCGGTGTTGTCGTCGTGCTGGCCGTGGCTCAGAAAAATTGGCATTGGCCGCATGCCGGGTGACGTAACCTTGCGCCTCTTTGGGCGCGAGTACCCGTTTCCGTTCATGTCGACGCTGGTGTTGTCGATGGTGTTGTCGCTTCTGGCCAGACTGCTCTAGGGTCCGCTGCCTTTAGCGGCGGCAATGGCGTGGGCCTCACGCTTGCCGCCGCTCTCGCAACCTGAAGGTCTTAGCCGAGGACCGCTTCCACGGCCCGGACCCGCTCCTGATGCACGGCGTCCTTGATGCCGGCCGGCGCGTCGGCGAGCCGTTTGGCCACGGCGCCGGCATCCACGCCCCGCGCCGCGACGAGCGCCACTCTCAACCGCTCAGCCTGCGGATAGTCCCGCATCTCAAACCCCAGCCGCCCACGGGCATCGGCTTCACAGGCCTGCAAGGCTTCAGCAAAGCGCGCGGGTTTGCGGATCGCGTCGCTGCGCTCGATCAGCCTCACCAGCGCAGCAGCACCCATTTCCATCACGCGATGAATGTTGCCGTGCTCGCGCGCAACCAGCAGCGCGAGATCGCGGCAATCGTTCGGCACGCGCAGCCGCTCGCATAAAGGCTTCAGCAGATCCACACTGCGCCCTTCGTGGCCGATATGCCGCGGCAACACGTCTTCGGGCGTGGTCGCCTTGCCGAGGTCATGCGTCAGCGCCGCAAACCGGACCGGCAATGTATAACCCTGCTGCGCTGCATGGTCGACTACCATCATCACGTGCACGCCCGTGTCCACTTCGGGATGATAGTCGGCGCGCTGCGGCACGCCGAACAGCGCGTCGATTTCCGGCAGAATCCGCGCCAGCGCACCGCACTCGCGCAGCACCTCGAACATGCGCGACGGCTTCTTTTCCATCAGACCGCGCGACACTTCCTGCCACACGCGTTCGGCCACCAGCGCGTCCACTTCGCCGTCGGCCACCATCTTGCGCATGAGCGCCAGCGTCTCCGGCGCGACGGTGAAGTCCACAAAGCGGGCCGCAAACCGGGCGATCCGCAAAATCCGCACGGGGTCTTCGAGAAACGCGTCACTGACGTGGCGGAAGAGGCGCGCCTGCAAATCACCCTGGCCGTTGAAGGGGTCGATCACCGGGCCGGTCAACTCGCCGTCCGGACGCACTTCGCGCGCCATTGCGTTGATGGTCAGATCGCGGCGCGCGAGGTCTTCTTCCAGCGTGACATCCGGCGCATAGAAAAACTGGAAACCGTGATAGCCGGCCGCCGTCTTGCGCTCAGTGCGGGCGAGCGCATACTCCTCATGAGTCTGCGGATGCAGGAACACCGGGAAATCCTTGCCCACCGGACGGTAGCCTTGCGCCACCATCTGCTCCGGCGTTGCGCCGACCACCACGTAATCACGATCCTGCACCGGTACGCCCAGTAACTCGTCGCGGATCGCGCCGCCTACTGCATAGATGTTCATGGGCATACGTCTTGATAAGCGATCGCATACGTTTCGCTCAGCGCGTCGTCGATCCACGCTTTCACCGCCGGCAGTTCCGTCACGCGCTGCACGTAAGCTCTGGACACGTCCGACAGCGCCGGCTGCCAGGTCCGGAAGCGCATCACGACCGGCGCGTACATCGCATCGGCAATGCTGAATTCGCCGAACAGAAACGGGCCGCCATAAGTGTCCAGACAGTCGCGCCAGATTGCCTCGATCCGCGCGACATCGGCCAGTGCGCCCGGCGTGGCGTTCTTGCCCGGGAACGACGCGCGAATGTTCATCCACATGTTCGAGCGCAGCTCGCCGAAACCCGAGTGCATTTCCGCGCTCACACTGCGAGCGTGGCTACGCGCCGCCGCATCGCGCGGCCACAGCGCATGCTGAGGGAAACGCTCAGCCAGTGTTTCGGCGATCGCCAGCGAATCCCACGTGGGTGTACCGTCGTCGCCGATCAGACACGGGATCTTGCCCGGCCCCGACGGCGCGTGCGCGAGCACTTTCGAATTGGTGTCCGGCTGATTCAGATGGATCAGCACTTCCTCGAACGTAATGCCGAAATGTTTGAACAGCAGCCACGGACGCATCGACCATGAGGAGTAGTTCTTGTCACCTATAAGCAGCTTCATGCTTTGAATAAGAAATGAGAGAAAAAATCAGCGCCCCGCGCTCGCGCGAAACGTGTCGAAACGCGAACGTGTCGACGCGCCAGTCAGATAGATCGGCGCGATCGTTTCGATGCTGGCCGGCTCGATGCCGAGTTCAGGCGCAAGCGGTCCGCTCAACACATTATCGACCTTCATCGAATCGAGATTGTCGCGCGAGATCACCGGCTCGCCGGGCGCCATTTCGAAGGTCAACGCCTGCAGGCGCGCGAACGCTTCCGGCAGGCGGATGATGCGCGCATGCTTGCCGATCACATCGCCGCAATACTTGACGAGATCTTCGAGCGTATAGACGGTCGGACCGCCCAGTTCGTAGGTGCGGCCGCCGGCTGCATCGAGATCGAGCACGTTGACGATCGCCTTGGCCACATCGCCCACGTACACCGGCTGGAATTTCGCATCCGGCATGGCGAGCGGAATCACCGGAAACATCCGCTGCAGGAAGGCGAACTTGTTGAGGAATTGATCTTCAGGTCCGAACACCACCGACGGCCGGAAAATCGTCCATGCGAGATTGGCCGCGTGCACGGCCTTCTCGCCGTCGCCCTTCGAGCGCGTGTACATGCTCGGGCCGTTCGGGTCGGCGCCCAACGCGCCGACATGCAGCAGCCGGTGCACGCCCTTGCCTTCGCACGCGGCCACGATTCTGGTGGGCAACTCCACGTGCATTCGCGCGAACTCCGGACCATACGGCGTGCCGCGTTTGCCGTGCAGCGTGGCCACGAGATTGATCACGCAATCAGCGCCCTCGACAAAACGCGCGAGTTGAACCGGATCGAACACGTCCGCTTCGATCACGTCGATGGGCAGGAGGGTGAGATGGCGTGCGTTGTAGCGTCGCCGGGTGGCGATGCGCACGTCTTTGCCCGCTTCGACGAGCGCGTTGACGAGATGGCTGCCGATAAACCCGGAACCGCCGATGATCGCAATAGCTTTGTGTCGCATTTTTCGACTCCCTGGTGGAAGCCGCGGCAACGGCTGGCGTGGCGCGCCGCCGCTCGAAACGAGACGGCGGCGGCACGGCGCTTACGGTGCGATGTAACCCAGACGCGCCTTCAGCGATTGCGGACGGCCTTCGAACAATGCCGCATAGTAGACCGTGTTGGACAACACATTCTTAACGTAGTCGCGCGTTTCCTGGAACGGAATCGCCTCGGCGAAGATCGCGCCTTCCACCGGATGCTGCAACGATTGCCGCCAGCTACGCGGACGGCCGGGCCCTGCGTTATAGCCTGCGGTGGCCAGCACGGCGGACCCGTCGAACTGATTGTAGATCATCGACAGATAGTTCGTGCCCAGCAGGATATTGGTGTTGATGTCGTTCATCTGTTCGCGCGAGATCGGACCCAGGCCGATCTTCTTCGCGACCAGTTGCGCGGTGCCCGGCATCAACTGCATCAAACCGCTCGCGCCGACTTCCGAGCGCGCATTCATGATGAAGCGCGACTCCTGGCGAATCAGGCCATAGGCCCATTCCACATCCAGCCCATTCGACTGCGAATCGCGCTCGACGATATCCTTGAACGGCGACAGATAACGCAGCGAGAAATCGTGCTCGGTCTTCGTGCGGTCCGCCGTGTTGACGGTGCGGTCATACAGCTGGATACGGCGTGCGTATTCGGCGGTGGCGAGCAGTTGCCGGTCGCTCATGTTGCGCAGCGGCCAGTTCCATTCGCGATTGCCTTCGAGCCGCAGATTCAGCGCATAGAAGCGCTGCGCCAGATCGAAGCCGGGCGTGTTGCCGGCCTGTTGCACTTCGGCGTCGGTCACCGTGGTTTTCGGCGGAACCGTGATCTTCTGGCCTAATTCTTCCGCGGCCAACTGGCCGTAGAAGTTGTAGCCCTGCGAGATCGACTCGAATTCCTGGTTGGCCGTGCTCGTGTCGCCCGCCTGCTTGAGCGCGCGTGCATGCCAATACACCCACGACGGCTGATTGCGCAGCGCCGCCGGCATCTGTTCGATCGACCAGCGCACCATCGTCCAGTCGCCCGCGAGCAAGGCGGTGCGGGTGCGCCATTCATACGCCGGGTTCGACAGCGGCGCATTCACCGACAGGCGATACCAGTCCACCGCGCCCGGCATCTGCTTGGCCGCTGCCTGATAAGCAATCGTGCCCCAGCCGATGGCGCGCTCCGGCGAACTCAGCGACGGCGCCACCGACGCGAACGTGGCCGCGGCCATGGCCGGGTCGTTGCGCGCCATGCGCGTGATGGCCAGCAACGCGAGCTGATGCGACTGCGTATCCGGCCCGACACCGCGCGCCAGCAGCAACGGCGGCGTGGTGGTGGCCTGATTGAACAGCACCGGGTCGGGCGGCTGGTTGCTGAGCGCGTCGACGAGCTTCGCGCCCGTGTTGGTGTAGTTCTGTTCGTAGGCGAGGCGGATCTGTTGCCACACGTCGGTGGAACTGAACTGCTGGTTGATGGCGAGCGCGTTGATCAGATCCACGCAGCCGTCGCCGTACCATTTCGGATCGACGAGCAGCGCGCGGGCCGCGTCGGCCACGTTCTCGCCGCGCGAGGCGCGCGATTCGAGCGCGTAGCACTTCACCTGCGTGTCGTCGTTCAGCACGAAGCGGGCGTATTGCTGATCGAAATTGCGCCAGTCGTGCCGCGCACCTAGCACCGTGAGATAGTCGTTGCGCAAGCGGTCGGCGATCGCCTGGCCGTCGTACTTCTGCAGGAAGCTCAGCACCGGCGCGTCCGGCGCGTCGACCCGTGCGTGCCCGCCAGAATCGAACAGCTGCGGCTTGATCTGGAAGTACTCCAGATATGAAGGCGCCGGATAGCTCGGGATCATGCTCGCCAACTGCGCGGCGCGCGCCGCGTCGTTACTGCGGGCCGCCTCGCGCAGTTGAACGAAGATCTGGTCGTCGTTCGTGAGTTGCGAAAGAGGAACGGGCTTGACGGCGGAGGCCGTGCTGCACGCGACGAGTGCCGCGGCGGCAAGCGCCAGACCGGCCGCGCGATATACTCGGTAAAGGCGTTTTGACATCGTTGTTTCTGGAGCGCGAATTGAACCCAAGCATAGCATGCAACCCTGCCGCGGAATCGAAAAAGGCACTGCGTAAAATGCTATTGGAAGCAAGGCTGCAAGCGGCTTCCGAGCCCGCGCGCAATAGCGCGCTCGCACGGCACCTGCTCGATGCGTTGAAGCAGTACGACGTGAACAGCGTGGGATTCTACTGGCCGCTCGCCGGCGAATTCGACGCCCGCGCCGCGATCTCGATCTGGCTTGCGGCAAGCACGCAGCGTGAAGCGAGTTTGCCGGTGGTCAAGGAGCGCGGCGTGCCGCTCGAATTTCATGCATGGACGCCCGATACGCCCATGAAGATCGGTCATCACAAAATCACCGTGCCGGCTTCCGGGCGGGTCGTGATTCCCGAGCTGCTGTTCGTGCCGTGCGTCGGTTTCGACGCTCACGGCTACCGGCTCGGTTATGGCGGCGGCTATTACGATCGTACGCTGGCTGCGTGGCCGGGCGCGAAAAAGCCCATCACCGTGGGTATCGCGTACGAAGCGTGCCGCACGCCGGCATTGCGGCGCGAAGCCCATGACATTCCACTCGACCTGATCGTCACCGAGGCGGCGCTCTATCCGCACCCGGCGGATTAAGCGTTTGGTGAGCGCTGCACGAAGCGGCTGCGCCGCCGCCGCGCAAACCGGGCTGCGTTATAAAGACGCGGCCGCCCGCGCGGCCGTGTCGTAGAGACCGGACGCGTTGCGCATCAGTTGCGCCGCTTCGCCGATCTGCTCGTTGGTCAGGCCGCTTTCCTTGAGCGTCGAAATCAGACAGCTCTCGCGCACCTCGCGATATTTCAGACAGAGTTCGCGGCCGGCCTCGGTCGCGGAGAAGAACACTTCCTTGCCGGTCTTTTCGCTTTTTACATACCCTCTAGCTACGAGCTTCTTCAACGCGTAGGTGGCGACGTGCGTGTCTTCGATGTTCAGCACGAAGCAGATGTCCGCCAGTTTCTTGCGGCGCTCGCGATGGCTGACGTGGTGCAGCAGCGAGACCTCGATGGCGGTCATGTCCTTGTCGCCGGCCGCCGACATGCAGCGCACCATCCATCGGTTGAATGCGTTGCCTGCCATGATGAGCGCGTACTCGAGTTCTGACAGCTCCGCGCTGGTCTCGGACACGAGATGTTCCGAGGAGACGATCTTGGTGGGATGGCGCGACATGGCGAAGATTCTCGAGAGGCAGTTTGGGAAGGTGTCGGGAGTGTACGACGAGCGCCCGATCCAGGGGAGCCTGGCAAAAACGCTTATTGATAAATTGTTGATATTTTATTGATAATGTACGCTTCAATCGTCGTCCATCCGATGCCGATAGCTGTTCAAAGGGTACGCTGTGCCCGAATCCTCCGACTCGATCTGGGCTGTTAATCCATGAGCCAACCAAGAATCTTTCCGCTCGGCGATACCGCGCTAGTCTGCGAAGCGCCGCCGCCGGCCACGCTGGAATGCCAGCGTCGCGTGTGGGCGGCCGCCGAAGCCGCGCGCGAATGGCCGCATGTGCTGGAAGTGGTGCCTGGCATGAACAACCTCACCCTCGTTTTCGATCCGCTCGAAGCCGACCGCGACGCCCTGGTGAGTCACCTACAGGCGGCCTGGAATGCGGTGAGCGACGCGCCTGCGCCAGGCCGCGAAGTCGAGATTCCGGTGCAGTACGGCGGCGAGTTCGGCCCCGATCTGCACGAGGTCGCCAATCACACGGGCTTGAGCGTGCGCGAGGTCGTCGAACGTCATTCGAAGGGCGACTACGTGGTGTTCTTCCTCGGCTTCCAGCCGGGCTTCGCCTATATGGGCGGACTCGAAGCCGCGCTGCACACGCCGCGCCGCGCGTCGCCGCGGCTCGAAGTGCCGGCCGGGTCCGTCGGCATCGGCGGCGAGCAGACCGGCATCTATCCGGCCACCTCGCCCGGCGGCTGGCAGTTGATCGGCCGCACCGAACTGCCGCTGTTCGACCCGACGCGCCGGCCGCCCACGCTGCTGCAGCCGGGCGACCTGGTGCGCTTCACCATCGCGGGGATACACGCATGATCGATGTGATTCGCGCGGGTCTGCTGACCACGATTCAGGATCTCGGCCGCCACGGCTATCGGCATCTGGGTGTCGCGATGGGCGGCGCGCTCGATCGTCTGTCGCTCGAAGTGGGCAACCGGCTGGTCGGCAACCGCCCCGATGCGGCGGGACTCGAAATCACCTTCGGTCCGACCGTGCTGCGCTTTCTGCGCGCCACGCGGGTGGCGATCACCGGCACCGAATTCGGCGCGACGCTCGATGGCAAACCCGTCTACTCGTGGTGGAGCCTGCCGGTACAGGCCGGCCAGGAACTGGTGCTGAACGCAGCCAAACGCGGCATGCGCGGTTATGTGTGCGTGGCGGGCGGCGTCGACGTCCTGCCGATGCTCGGCTCGCGCAGCACCGATCTCGCCGGCCATTTCGGCGGACTCGGCGGCCGTGCGTTGCGCGACGGCGACCGTCTGCCGGTTGGCGCACCGCCGCAACGCGGCCATGCCGGCTTTACGCCCGAGGCGCCGGAGTTCGGCGTGAAGGCGCCCGCCTGGTGCAAGTTCGTGCTGGTTCACGAGCCGCTGCGGCGTGGCCGTCATCCGTCGGGCGTGCCGTGGGCGGTGCCGATCCGTGTGCTGCGCGGACCGGAATACGAGAGCTTCACCGACGAAGCCCACGAATCGTTCTGGGCCGATGAATGGCTCGTCACGCCGAACAGCAACCGCATGGGCTACCGCCTTGCCGGCGCCGAGCTCAAACGCACCCGCAAAACCGATCTGCTTTCGCACGCGGTCTTGCCCGGCACGATTCAGGTGCCGCCGAACGGCCAGCCGATCGTGCTGATGAGCGACGCGCAAACCACCGGCGGTTATCCGAAGATCGGCGCCGTGATCCAGGCCGACCTCTGGAAGCTCGCGCAGGTTCGCCTGAACGCATCCGTCCGCTTTATCCCGACGACGCCCCACGAGGCGCGTCAGGCTTTACTCGAAGAACGCACGTATTTGCGGCAGATCGACGCCGCGATCGCGATGCATGAAGAACGCTGCGCGCGCCGGTCGGCCGTCGCGACGCTGTGATACTGAGGCAGAGGAACACCATGGAAATCGATTTGAACGCCGATCTGGGCGAAGGCTGCGGGTCCGACGAGGCACTGCTCGATCTGGTCAGCTCGGCGAATATCGCGTGCGGCTGGCACGCGGGCGGCGCCAATGCGATGCGCGACTGCGTGCGCTGGGCGGTGCAGAAAGGCGTGTCGATCGGCGCGCATCCAAGCTTCAATGATCCGGAAAATTTCGGCCGCAAGGAAATGGATCTGCCGGCCAACGACATCTACGCGGGCGTGCTGTATCAACTCGGCGCGCTGTCCGCGATCGCCCAGGCCGAGGGCGGGCGCGTCGCGCACGTCAAGCCGCACGGTGCGCTCTATAACCAGGCCGCGCGCGACAGCAGGATCGCCGACGCGATCGTTTCGGCGGTGCACGATTTCGACCCGTCGGTGGCAGTGTTCGCGCTCGCCAACAGCGGACTCGTGACGGCCGCGCGCAACGTGGGTCTCACCGCCGTCGAAGAAGTTTTCGCTGACCGCGGCTATCGCGCGGACGGTTCGCTGGTGCCGCGCAAAGAACCCGGCGCGTTGCTCGACGACGAAGACAAGGTGCTGGCGCGCACGCTCTCGATGATTCGCGAGCAACGCGTGCAGGCCGTGGACGGTCAATGGGTGCCGCTGAACGCGCAGACCATCTGCCTGCATGGCGACGGCCCGCATGCGCTGGCATTCGCGCGGCGCATCCGCGGCGCGCTCCAGGACGCCGGCATCGAAGTCCACGCGGCCGGCGCCGCCCGCGCCTGAACGTCGGCACGGGCACAAGCCGGACGCGTTCATCCGGGCACGAGCCGGACAGCGCGACTCAACCCCTGCGCACCTTCCAACGCCCCGCCTGACGCGGGGCGTTGACCAGGTACAGGACGCATTGCAGTACCCGCAGTCGATCAGCAGGTGCAGGTGTAGTTCGAAGCAGACGCGGCCATCAAGAGCCGCGGCAACAAGACGGCGCCCGGACCATCAGGCGCCGGCCCACGTTAGCCGCCACAAGCGGCAAGGTTGAAACCCTGTTTGGAGATCCAGATGCAGACAACAGTCAGTCTATGGCCGCTCATTGGCGTGGCCGTCATCATCGTCGGCTTTTTATTGCGGTTCAATCCGATGCTGATCGTGGCGGTCGCCGCGATTATCACGGGCCTCGCCGCGCACTTCCCGCCTGAAAAGATTCTTGCCGAGATCGGCACGGGCTTCATCAAGACGCGCAATATCCCGTTGATCATTCTCCTGCCGCTTGCCGTCATCGGTCTGCTCGAACGGCATGGACTGCGTGAACGGGCGCAAGCGTGGATCGGCGGCATCAAGGCCGCGACCGCCGGGCGTCTTCTGATCGTCTACCTGCTGGTGCGGGAGTTGACGGCGGCGGTCGGCCTGACCGGACTCGGCGGCCATCCGCAGATGGTGCGTCCGCTGATCGCGCCGATGGCCGAAGGCGCGACCGAAACGCGCTTCGGCAAGATCAGCGACGCGGTGCGTTTCAAATTGCGCGCCTTCTCCGCGGCGACCGACAACGTGGGCCTCTTCTTCGGTGAGGACATCTTCGTCGCGTTCGGCGCGATCGTGCTGATGACCACCTTCCTGAAGGAAGCAGGGATCATCGTCGAGCCGATTCACGTGGCGGTGTGGGGCATTCCGACCGCTATCTGCGCGTTCATCGTTCACGGCTTCCGGCTCTATCTGCTCGATCGCAAACTCGAACGCGAGCTGCGCGGCAACGCCGTGGCGGGCAACCCCGCTGTTTCGTCGACGCAAACCGCCGCAGGAGACAAAGCATGACGCTCACGATCACCTATCTGTTCTGGCTGCTGGGCGCGGTGCTGCTCGTCGTCGGCGGCATGATCGTCACGGACAGGGATCACCCGCGCCGTTTCACCGCCGGCGGTTTCTGGATTCTCTACGCGCTGATCTTCCTGATCGGCGACAAGCTGCCGCCTTCGGTGGTCGGCGTGCTCGTCATCGTGATGGCGCTGATTGCGGGCTTTGGCGGCGTGACCGCGGGCAAGCCGAAAGTGCTGTCGCTCGAAGCGCGCATGGCGAGCGCCGCGCGCCTTCGCAACAAGCTGTTCGTGCCCGCGCTGACGATTCCGGTCGTCACCGTGATCATCACACTCTCGGCGAGTCATCTCGTGTTCGGTGGCATGCCGTTGATCGAGAAGGCCAATGTCACGCTGATCGGATTCGGCATCGGCTGCGTGATCGCGCTCGCGATTGCCTGCGTGATGACGCGCGACACCGTGGGCCAGTCCATGAAAGAAGCGCGCCGGCTGGTCGATGCATTGTCGTGGGCCGCGGTCCTGCCGCAGATGCTCGGCATGCTCGGCCTCGTGTTCTCGGACGCCGGCGTCGGCAAAGCTGTGGCGCATGTGACCACGGCCTACATCAGTCTCGACTATCGCTTCATTGCGGTGGCCGTGTACTGCATCGGCATGGCGCTCTTCACCATGGTGATGGGCAACGGCTTCGCCGCATTCCCGGTGATGACAGGCGGTGTCGGCGTACCGATTCTGGTAGGCGTGTTTCACGGCAATCCGGCGGTGATGGTCGCGATCGGCATGTTCAGCGGCTACTGCGGCACGCTAATGACGCCGATGGCCGCGAACTTCAACATGGTGCCGGCCGCGCTGCTGGAATTGCCCGATAAGAACGCGGTGATCAAAGTGCAGATACCCACGGCGCTCACCTTGCTGGTCGTGAACATCTTCCTGCTGAATTTCCTGATGTTCCTGTAGGACTCTTACTTTCGCAATCAATAAACACTGACGTATCGCAGGATCTTTCTGCGATACGTTAGTGAAATGGACACACTGCACGACAGGGATGCCGCCGAATTAGGAAGCGTCCGATCGTCGGGAAACGGAAGGCGAGCCTACGATGCTGAATCGTCTCCCATCCACACGCGCCGGCACGCGCAGCACGCACTGCCGACGCTCTCCCGCAGGTTTCCATGGAACATCAGTCCCAGCCTGAGCGCGCGCACGCCGCACCGCCGCACACCGCCTATCTCACCGCATTGATCGACGCCGCCCTCGAAGCGCACCAGGCCGGTCGCCTCGACTCCGCCGAATCGTTTTACCGCGAGGCGCTCACGCTCGATAGCGCCCATACGGGCGCACTGCACTACTTCGGCGTGCTGCACTATCAGCGCGGCGCTCACGACATCGCCGCCAGCTTGATGAGCCGCGCGCTCAAACTCGACCGTCACGATGCCGCCTGCTGGAGCAACCGCGGACTCGTGGCGGCCGCGCTCGGCCATCTCGACGAAGCGATGATCTGCTACGACCAGGCGCTGCAACTCCAGCCCGATTTTGCCGACGCGCACAACAACTTCGGCGCCGCGTTGCAAGCGCAAGGCGCGTTGCTGGAAGCGGTCGAACATTACCGGCTGGCGCTGGCGTCGAACCCCATGTTGCTCGACGCGCATTTGAACCTCGGCACGGCGCTGAACAAACTCGCTCGTTTCGACGAAGCGCTGGCGTGCTATCGCCACGTTCTGTCGCTCGATCCTGCATCGGCTGAAGCGCACTTCAGCGCGGGTAATACGCATCAGGCGCGAGGCGACCACGGCGCGGCGATCGCCAGCTTCGAGCAAGCCGTGGCGCTGCGTGCGGATTACGCGGAGGCACACGTCAACCTGGGCAGCCTGATCGGCAAGCTCGGCGACTATGCGGGCGCCGAATCGCATTACCGGCGCGCGGTCGCGCTCAAACCGATTCCGACTCATCTCGTGTGTCTGGGCGGATCGCTCGGTGCGCAAGGGCGCCTCGACGAAGAAGAAGGCTTCTATCGCCAGGCGCTCGCGCTCGATCCGCACTACGCAGATGCCCATCAGAATCTCGCGTGGCTGTTGCTCAAGCGCGGCGACTACAAGCAGGGCTGGGCCGAATTCGCGCTGCGCTGGCGCAAGACCGACTACGACGCGATCGCGGTGCCGGGCGTGCCCGAGTGGCGTGGCGAGCCGCTCGAAGGGCGCCGCCTGCTGCTGGTCGGCGAGCAGGGTTTTGGTGACCACTTCCAGTTCATGCGCTTTGCAAACGTGCTTGCCCAACGTGGCGCAAGCGTCGACCTCTGCGTGCGGGAACCTCTGTTACCTTTGGTCGAACGCGTAGCGGGCGTGCATCGCGCGTATAGTGGCGAGCCCGACGGCGACTACGATTTCTGGGTGCCGATGATGAGCATTCCGTCCTGCCTCGGCATGGATCTCTCCACCCTTCCTGCGGACGTGCCCTACCTGTCCGCCGACAAGACAAAGATCAAGGCATGGCGCAAGCGGCTCGGCGCGGCCGACAAATCGAAGCGCAAGGTGGGGGTCGTCTGGGCCGGCAGCCCGACATTCGGCAACGACCGCTATCGGTCGATGACACTGACCGACCTGAGCGCGCTCAGCGAGTTGAAGAACGTGGCCTGGTACGCGCTGCAAAAAGGCCCGGCGCATGCGCAACTGGCCGGCGCGCCGTCGGCTTTCGGCGCGCACGATTTCACCGCCGAGTTGAACAACTTCGAAGACACGGCCGCGTTGATCATGAATCTCGATCTGGTGATCGCGGTGGACACCGGCGTTGCGCATCTGGCGGGGGCGTTGGGCAAACCGGTGTGGTTGCTGTTGCCCGCCAATTCCGATTGGCGCTGGCTGGAGTCGCGCAGCGAATCGCCGTGGTATCCGGGGATGAGGTTGTTCCGGCAAGCGGTGTTGGGGGATTGGGCGCCGGTGGTCACGTGCGTGGCCGAGGCACTACGCAACGGCACTCTCTGAACGCCACACGCTGCGTTCAGGCCCGACACCTCTGCGCAGCGTCGCTCACATCTCGCGTAAAGGCACCTATGGCTGCGTGTTCCGCGAGCAGTTTGCGGCACACGTCAGCATCGGACTGGCGCCTCAGATAACGGTTCCGGTCATGGCCGAACGGCCTATTCCGTTTAGGACGCTTGGGCCCTTGCGTATGTTTCGTCCTGGGTTCCGACGAATGTCACCCCGCCTCCACCACAAACCCGCGCTGCCGCAAAAGCTCCAGCACGCCTTTGCGGCCACCCAGATGCAATGCGCCGATCGCCACGAACACCGGCTTGTTAGGCGCGGCGATCAGCAGCATTCGCGAAACGAAGCGCCGGTTGCGGTCATAGACGATCTTGTTATCGATCGAATCGGAAATACGCTTATCACGCGCGAGTTTTTCGGATTTCGCAGCCTGCCAGGCAGCGATCGCATCCGCATCGCCCACGCGCCACAGACGATGCAGAGTCCGCACGTCCTCGACATTTTGCGCCGGCGTCTGCACCAGATCCTGCGCCAGCATCTCCCGCTGCTGCGCGAGCGTCAGCCCCGTGAACGCGCGCATCTGCTGCGGCAAGGTCTCGAGACCGACAATCTTGCCGCGCGTGCGGATATACACGTTCTGTAACTGCGCTTCAGAGCCGTACTCGGTCTGCAGGCCGGCACTCAGAGAATCGTAGGTTTCGACCAGCAACGAAGCGAGCCACGGCCGCATTTTCTTGATCGCGTCCAGTGCCGCCGGGTTACCGCGTAACCGTACGGCCAGCTTGTGCCACAAAGGCTCGGGCAGCAAACCCGGCAGACAGTCGCGCCGGCAAACGCCATACTTCGAGACATCGTCTTGCGAAACGAGCAGTTCGTCGGGTGAGAGTTCGAGCGCCAGCGTCGGCGAGGCAGCCAGTGCGCCGAGGATCGGTGCGCGAAAGGGCTGATTGGCGGGGTAGTCGGCGGGATCGCCGACGTGCAGCGTGCCCAGCACGTAGATGGTGGTCGTGCCGCGTGTCGCGACATAGAACGGCATGCGCGCCGGCTGCGCACGCACTGGGCCGCTTGCCGTGGTGCCCGGCGAGGCGGGCGGCGGATTGAAACCGGGCAAGCTCGCGCGCGGCGGCGCCGGCATGTTGGGCACCGGCAGCGCCGGACGTCCCGCCTGTGAGGGTGCGTTGGCAGCTGCGCCGGCGGCATGCGCGACACCGATCGCTGCCGTGCCCAGATGAAATACAGAACAAACGGCGAGGAGCGCGGCACCGGTCAGTGCACGCGCCCTCCAGCGCCGCGTGAAAGCAGCGCCAGGGTCGCCATCACGCAAGCGGCACGTAAGACGACGCGCCGCCAACCCATCAGGCATCCACGTCCCCCACCTCCTCGGCACGGTGACACGACACCTGGCGGCCATCCACTTCGCGCAGCTTCGGTTCTTCGCTGCGGCAGCGGTCGATCACGTATGGGCAGCGCTGATGAAACGTGCAACCCGACGGCGGATTCAGCGGCGACGGCATTTCACCTTGCAGCTTGATCTTGATGCTGCGATCCGCTTCGAAGATGGAAGGCGTGGCCGACATCAGCGCGCGCGTGTACGGATGACACGGCTTCGAGAAAATCCGCGTCTTGTCGCCGAGTTCCGCCACGCCGCCGAAGTACATCACCATCACATCGTCGGCGATATGCTCCACCACCGAAAGGTTGTGCGAGATGAACACGTAGCTGGTCTTGAACTGCTCCTGCAGATCCATGAACAGATTCAGAATCTGCGCCTGGATCGACACGTCGAGCGCCGACACGGGTTCATCGGCCACCACGATCTGCGGATCCAAAATCATCGCGCGCGCAATCGCCACGCGCTGCCGCTGGCCGCCGGAGAACATATGCGGATAGCGCTTCGCGTGTTCCGGACGCAGTCCGACAGTGCGCATCATCTGCGCGATCCGTTCGGCGCGTTCGGTCGCGCTCAGTTGCGTGTTGATCGCGAGCGGCTCGCCGAGCGTCTGCTCAACGGTCTTGCGCGGATTGAGCGAAGCAAACGGGTTCTGGAACACCATCTGCACGCGCCGCCGCAGCGCCGCGATCTTCGCGTGATCGGCGCCGGCCACGTCTTCACCGTCGATCAGCAGGCGGCCCGCGCTGGGCGCTTCGATCATGGTGAGTTGACGCGCGAGCGTCGATTTGCCGCAGCCGGATTCACCGACCACCGCCAAGGTCTTGCCGCGTTCGAGCGCGAACGAGACACCGTTGAGCGCCTTCACCGTGCCGGATGCGAACATGCCGCGCTTGACCGTGTAGTAACGCGCGAGCTTGTCGGCCACCAGCACGTGATCGCCCGCATGATCCGACTGGCGCCGCGTTTCGGGTACTGCGTTCATCGTGCGCCTCCATGCGTGTGAACGTTGGCGTCGCCGCTCAGGTTCAGGGGTTTGATGCAGCGCACGCGCGCCACTTCGGCGTGACCTTGCATCGGCGCGAGTGCGGGACGCGCCTTCGTGCAGTCGTCGACCACGTACTTGCAGCGCGGTGCGAAGAGACACCCCTTCGGGCGGTCGTCGCGGCCCGGCACCATGCCCGGCAGTGCCGCGAGTCGCACGGCTCCGACATTGTGCTCGGGAATCGCCGCCAGCAACGCTTCCGTGTACGGATGATGCGGCGCGGCGAAAATGTCTGGCACTTTGTTCGTTTCGATCACTTCGCCAGCGTACATGACCGCGACGCGTTGCGCGACCTCGGACACCACCGCCAGATCGTGCGAGATCAGCACGAGCGCCATGCCGCGTTCCTTCTGCAGCTTGATCAGCAGTTCCATGATCTGCGCCTGGATCGTCACGTCGAGCGCGGTAGTGGGCTCATCGGCGATCAGCAGCTTCGGATTGCAGGCAATCGCCATTGCGATCATCACGCGTTGGTTCATGCCGCCCGACATCTGATGCGGGAACGAACTGATACGGCTTTTCGCATCCGGAATGCCGACCTGATCGAGAAGTTCCAGCGCGCGTTTGTCCAACGCGCTGCCGCGCAGGCCTTCGTGCAGCTTCAGCACTTCCTTGATCTGATAGCCGACCGTGTAGCTGGGGTTCAGACTGGTGAGCGCGTCCTGGAACACCATCGCGATGTCTTTGCCGACGATCTTGCGGCGTTCCTTCGCCGATGCCTTCAGCAGGTTCTTGCCGTTGAAGGTGATTTCGTCGGCCGTCACTTTGCCGGGTGCGTCGATCAGGCCCATCAGCGCCATCATCGTCACGCTCTTGCCCGAGCCCGACTCGCCGACTACGCCGACCACTTCGCCCGGCGCGATATCGAGGCTGATCCGGTCGACGGCGGGCAGTCCGTTGAAGTCCACCGCGAGATTGCGGATGGTTAATAAGCTGGTCATTACGCCATCCTTTTCAGTTTCGGGTCGAGTGCGTCGCGCAGCCCGTCGCCGAGCAGATTGATGGCGAGCACCGAGATCAGGATGGACAGACCCGGCATGGTGACGATCCACCAGGCGCTGTCGATGTAGTCGCGCGCCGAGGCCAGCATCGCGCCCCACTCCGCCGAAGGCGGTTGCACGCCGAGGCCGAGAAAGCCGAGCGCCGCGGCGTCGAGGATCGCCGACGAAAAGCCCAACGTAGCCTGCACGATCAGCGGCGCGGTGCAGTTCGGCAGCACTTGCGAGAACATCAGACGCAAGGTGCTGGCGCCCGCCACGCGCGAAGCCGTCACGTATTCCTTCTGCAACTCGCCCTGCGCCGACGCACGCGTCAAACGCACATAGCCTGGCAAGGCGACGATCGCGATGGCGAGCATGGTATTGACGAGACCCGGGCCGATGATCGCCACCACCGCCACGGCGAGCAGCAGCGACGGCAACGCGAGCAGCACGTCCATGATGCGCATGATCGGCGTGTCGGCCCACTTCTCGAAGAATGCCGCGATCAGCCCGAGCACGATGCCCGGAATCAGCGCGAGCACCACCGAAACGAAGCCGATCCAGAACGACAGCCGCGCGCCGTACATCAGACGCGAGAGGATGTCGCGGCCCGCTTCGTCGGTGCCGAGAATGAACTTCCAGTTGCCGCCGTCGAGCCATGCGGGCGGAATCTTCACGAAGTCGCGGTATTGCTCGATCGGGCTGTGCGGCGCGATCAACGGCGCGAAGATCGCGACGAAGATCAACAGCAGCACGACGATGCCGGCGCCGACCGCGCCACGGTTACGCGAGAAATTCGCCCAGAATTCACGGGCGGCGATAGCGCGGCCGCTTGGGGGCGTGACCGACTGGGGGACTGTGTTTTGTATGTCTGCCATGGTCGTGATTACCTCGTATGGCGGATGCGTGGGTTGAGCACGCCGTACAACAGATCGACGACGAGGTTCACGACGATCACCAGCGTGGCGATCATCAGGATACCGCCCTGCACCACCGGATAGTCGCGCCGGCCGATCGCGTCGATCAGCCACTTGCCGATACCCGGCCACGAAAACAGCGTCTCGGTGAGCACCGCGCCCGCGAGCAGCGTGCCGACCTGCAGACCGATCACGGTTACCACCGGAATCAGCGCATTGCGCAACGCATGCACGACGATCACGCGTCCCGGCGACAAGCCCTTCGCGCGCGCGGTGCGGATGTAGTCCTCGCGCAGCACTTCGAGCATCGACGAACGCGTCATGCGCGCGACGACCGCCAGCGGAATCGTGCCGAGCACGATGGCCGGCAGGATCAGATGGCTCAGCGCGGATCTGAACGCGCCTTCGTCGGTGGACATCATCGCGTCGATCAGCATGAAGCCGGTCACGTGCGGAATGTCGTATTCGACCGCGATGCGGCCGGACACGGGCGTCCAGCCGAGCTTCACCGAGAACACCATGATGAGGATCAAGCCCCACCAGAAGATCGGCATCGAGTAGCCGGTGAGCGCCGTGCCCATCACGCCGTGGTCGACCACGGTGCCGCGCCTCAAGGCCGCGAACACGCCCGCCGGCAAGCCGACGATCAATGCGAACAGCATCGCGCAGATCGACAGTTCGACGGTGGCGGGAAAGCGTGCGAGGAATTCGCCCATCACGCTGGTGTTGGTGATGATCGAGGTGCCGAGGTCGCCGTGCAGCGCGCGCCCGATGTAGTGGACGTACTGCATGGGCAAGGATTCGTCGAGGCCGAGCCGGTGCATCGCCGCGGCGTGCATGGCGGGATCGACGCCGCGCTCGCCCATCATCACTTCGATGGGATCGCCCGGTATCAGGTGAATCAGCGCGAACGCGAGGATCGTGATGCCGATGAAGGTCGGAATCACCATGCCGATGCGGCGCAAAACAAAGCGGAACATGGTTTTGTCCCTATGGTCTTGATGAACAAAAAACGCAACCGGCGACGAGGGCTTGTGACCCCGGTCGCCGGACCATTTCGACCAGTTTTCTAACCGTGCGAAAAGCGTACTGCGCGAATTTTACGACTTGCCTGATGTGTTACTTGACGCTGACGCCGTCGAAGCGCGCGTAGCCGAGCGGTTCGATACGCATGTCCACCACCTTCTTGCTGACAGGCTGGTACACCGTGGAGTGAGCGATCGGCGAGAACGGCAGTTGCTGCGCGAAGATCTGCTGCGCCTGCATGTAAGCCGTGGTGCGCGCGCCCTGATCGGACGTGACGCGGCCCTTCTGGATCAGGTCGTCAAACGGCTTGTAGCACCACTTCGAGAAGTTGTTGCCGTTCACCGCTTCGCAGCCGAGCAGCGTGCCGAGCCAGTTGTCCGGATCGCCGTTGTCGCCCGTCCAGCCGATCAGCATCGTGTCGTCCTCACCTGCGTGAGCGCGCTTGATGTACTCGCCCCATTCATACGTGACGATCTTCGCCTTCACGCCGATCTTGGCCCAGTCGGCCTGGATCATTTCGGCCATCAGGCGGGCGTTCGGGTTGTACGCGCGCTGCACCGGCATCGCCCACAGCGTGATGTCGAAGCCGTTCGGATAGCCCGCTTTCGCCAGCAAGGCCTTGGCCTTGTCCGCATCGTAGGACGCGCCCTTCAGGTTCTTGTCGTACGACCACTGGGTGGGCGGCATCGGGTTCGTGGCCGCCTGGCCCGCGCCCTGGTACACCGACTCGATGATCGCCTTCTTGTTGATCGCCATGTCGAGCGCCTGACGCACTTCGACCTTGTCGACCGGCTTGTGCGACACGTTGTACGCGAGGTATCCGAGGTTGAAGCCCGGTTGCGACGGCATCGCGATGTTCGCTTCAGCCTTCAGCGGCGCGATGTCGGCCGGACGCGGATAGCTCATCACCTGGCATTCGTCGCGCTTGATCTTCTGCACGCGCACGCCGGCGTCCGGCGTGATCGAGAAGATTAGCTTCGAGATTTTCACCGTGTTCGGCTTCCAGTAATCCGGATTGCCGTCGAAGCGGATCGTCGCGTCTTTCGTGTAGCTGCGGAAAATGAACGGGCCCGTGCCGACCGGGAACTGGTTGATGTCGGCGGCTTTGCCGGCCTTCAGCAACTGGTCTCCGTATTCGCCCGAGAGGATCGACGCATATTCCATCGCCAGATTCTGGATGAACGGCGCGTTGACTTCCTTCAGCGTGAACTTGACCGTGTACGGATCGACCTTTTCGACGCTGGTGATCAGCTTGTCGAGGCCCATGTCCGTGAAGTACGGGAACTGGACCGGGTAAGCCTTATGGAAGGCCGAGTTCGGGTCCAGCATGCGCTGGAACGTGAACACGACGTCATCCGCGTTGAATTCGCGCGTCGGCTTGAAGAACGACGTGGTCTGGAACTTCACGCCATGACGCAGATGGAACGTGTAGGTCTTGCCGTCCGCCGAGACTTCCCACTTTTCGGCGAGGCCGGGTTCGACCTTGGTGCCGCCGCGTTCGAATTCGACGAGACGGTTGTAGACGGTGAACGTATTAGCCGTGAAATCGGTGCCCGTGGTGTACTGGGCAGGATCGAAACCCGCGGGACTGCCTTCTGAGCAGTAGACCAGGGTTTTATTCGGAATCTCGGCGCGCGCGACACTTGCGCCCACCATCGATGCCGCTGCAGCTGCGACGAGCGTCGTAACACGCGCGGCGCGCAACAGATTGTTTTGCTTCATGTTTCCTCCAGGTTCGTGGCCGGCTCCCGCCGGCGTAGCGCGATATTACTTGAGCTTGGCTCACAGCAACAAGCGGAGGAAATTCCCTCTGTTGACGATCGGAAACCGTTCGGGCATAACGGCAGCCGCACGCCGGCGTTGCCGGGAACGTGCGGCCGTAGAGGGTGGATCCAGCAAAAAAACGGCCCGCCGGCGTTATTTCAGGCCGACATTCATGAATTGCGTCGGGCCGAACGGGTCGATCTTGAAACCCGTCACGTTCTTGCTGATCGGCTGATAGACCGTGGAGTGGGCGATCGGCGTAAATGGAACCTGGTCTTTGAATATTTCCTGAGCTTCCGTGTAAGCCTTGGTACGCTCAGCGAGGTCGGTGGTGCCGCGGCCCTTTCTGATCAAGTCGTCGTAAGGTTTGTAGCACCATTTGGAAAAGTTACTGCCATTGACCGCGTCGCAACCCAGCAATACGCCGAGCCAGTTATCCGGATCGCCATAATCGCCGGTCCAGCCGATCAGCATTGCTTCATGTTCGCCGGCATGGCCGCGGCGAATGTATTCGCCCCACTCGTAAGTGGCGATCTTCACCTTGACGCCGATCTTCGCCCAATCGGATTGCAGCATTTCCGCCATCAGCCGCGCGTTCGGGTTATACGGCCGTTGAACCGGCATGGCCCACAGCGTCAGGTCGAAGCCGTCCGGATAACCGGCCTGTTTCAACAGCGCTTTGGCTTTTTCCGTGTCGTAGGGCGCGTCCTTCAGATTCTTGTCGTAGCCCCACTGGGTCGGCGGCATGGGGTTCGTGGCGGCTTGGCCCGCGCCCTGATATACCGAGTCGATAATCGCTTTCTTATTGATCGACATATCGAGCGCACGGCGCACCCGCACATTGTCGAGCGGTTTCTTGGTGGTGTTGTAGGCGATATAGCCGAGGTTGAAACCCACCTGGTTCGGCATGGCAAGCGAAGCATCGGCTTTGACGGCCGGAATATCCGCGGGACGCGGATACGCCATCACCTGGCATTCACCGCGTTTGAGTTTTTGCAGACGCACGGCCGGATCGACGGTAATCGCGAATATCAGCTTGCTGACTTTGACGACACCCGGCTTCCAGTAATCGGGATTACCGTCGAAGCGAATCGTGTCGTCTTTCGTATAGCTGCGGAAAATGAAGGGGCCGGTGCCGACCGGATATTGATTGATATCCGACGCTTTACCCGCTTTCAACAGTTGATCGCCATATTCAGCCGAGAGGATCGATGCGAACGGCATCGCAATCTGTTGTAAAAACGGCGCATCGACTTCCTTCAGCGTGAAACGCACCGTGTACGGATCGAGCTTTTCGATCTTCGCAATGTTCTTGGCGAGCCCGAGATCGGTGAAATACGGGAACGGCACGGCGTATGCCTTGCGGAACGGCTGATCCGGATCCAGCATCCGCTGATAGGTGAAGACGACGTCGTCCGCGTTGAATTCGCGCGTCGGCTTGAAAAACGAGGTGGTCTGGAATTTCACACCGTGGCGTAAATGAAACGTGTAAGTCAACCCGTCAAGCGATACATCCCACTTTTCGGCCAGGCTCGGCTCGATATCCGTGCTGCCGTGCGCGAACTCGATCAGACGGTTGTAAACCGTGTACGAGCCCGCGCTGAATTCGACGCTGGTGGTGTACTGCGCGCTGTCGAAGCCCGCCGGACTGCCTTCGGAGCAGAACACGAGGGTCTTGTCGGGCAGCGTGGCCGCATCGGCGGCGGCGGGCACAAGGCCCGCAGTCAGCACGGCACAGGCGCTCAGCGCTGGAAGGCAGGTTTGGCGAACTGCAAACAGCAACTTGGATACCGTCATTACGTTCTCCGCACAGCAGCCACGTCAGCTGCGCTTCGATCATAGACAGCACAAAAATCGGGTTCAATGCGGGCTAACGCGCTGCAAGGTTGGAACGCACTCATGGGTTTGTTGCATGGCAGCAACTGTCCAAACCGGCGTGCGAGCGTCAGCTTCGTCACTACGGCTGCGGTCGCTTGGCAGAGCGCCGATTTCGTCATCACGGTTGCGGTCGCGTGGCAGCGCCTGGCATTCGCGTAAACGCCGGCTCGCCATTCGCCGCGCACAAAAAAAACCGCGCGGCTGAAAACAGCCGCGCGGTTTCGTCTCAGCGACGCGATCCGACTATTACGTGTTCAAACGCTCGCAGATCGCCTTGGTCGCCGCTGCGCCGTTCAGCGTGTAGAAGTGCAGGCCCGGCACCTTCGCATCGATCAGACGCCCGCACAGGTCCGTCACCACGTCCAGCCCAAACGCGCGAATCGACTCGCGGTCGTCGCCGAAGCTTTCCAGCCGGCGCGCGATCCAGCGCGGTACTTCAGCGCCGCACATCTCCGAGAAACGCATCAGTTGCGAGAAGTTCGTGATCGGCATGATGCCCGGCACGATCGGCACATCCACGCCGAGCTTTCTCGCGTCGTCGACGAAACGGAAGTAGGCGTCCGCGTTGAAGAAATATTGCGTGATCGCCGAATTGGCGCCGGCCTTCACCTTGCGGGCGAAGTTTTCCAGATCCTGACGCGGCGAGCGCGACTGCGGGTGGTATTCCGGGTAGCCGGCCACCTCGATCCAGAACCAGTCGCCGAATTCGGCGCGGATAAAGCTCACCAGTTCCGACGCGTAGCGCAGCTCGCCGACTTCGCCCATGCCGGACGGCAGATCGCCGCGCAGCGCGACGATATGGCGGATGCCATGCGCGCGGTACTCGTTGAGAATAGCGCGCAGGCTCTCTTTCGACGAGCCGATACACGACACGTGCGGCGCCGCTTCGAGCCCTTCCTTCGCCATATCGACGACGGTATCGAGCGTGCCCTGCTGCGTCGAGCCGCCGGCGCCGAACGTGACGGACACGAACTTGGGCTTGAGCGTGGCGAGCTGGGCGCGCGTGGCGCGCAGCTTGTCGACGCCTTCCTGCGTTTTCGGCGGAAAGAATTCGAATGAAAGTTCGATCGGGTTCATGATTCAGTGGGTCAACCGAGACTGCGGTTGCCGAAAATAAGCGCGGACAACAGCCACGAAACGATGCTGTACAGAATCGAGCCGAAGAACGCCGACCAGAATCCCGACACTTCGAAGCCCTTCAGCAGCGACGCGGCCAGCCAGAAGCACAGCGCATTGACCACCAGAATGAAGAGTCCGAGCGTGAAAATGGTCACGGGCAGCGTCAGCAGGATCAGCACCGGCCGCAGGATCGTGTTGATCAACCCGAGCACCACCGCGACGATCAATGCGGTGCCGAAACTGCGGATATGAATCGACGGAACGAGGTAGGTGATGATCAGGAGCGCAAGCGCGTTGATCAGCCAGGTCAGCAGCACGGTCATGTAGAGCTCCTTGTGGGCAGGATGTCCGATAGCGGGAAAAGCGCGTACAGAACGGGCGTGAGGCGGTCATGGCAAACAAAGCGGCGCATGATGCGCCGCCCTGTCGTCAAACTGTCATGCTGCCAAGACCTCCCGCGGCGCGCTTAATAGCGGTAGTGGTTCGGCTTGAACGGGCCGTTCTTGTCGACGCCGATGTAGCCGGCCTGCTCGTCCGACAGCACGGTCAGGTTCGCGCCGATGCGCGCCAGATGCAGGCGTGCGACCTTCTCGTCCAGATGCTTCGGCAGCACGTACACTTTGTTCTCGTACTTGTTGCCTTGCGTGAACAGTTCGATCTGCGCGAGCGTCTGGTTCGTGAACGAGTTCGACATCACG
The DNA here is from genome assembly GCF_031570135.1 of Paraburkholderia sp. USG1. Classification (NCBI taxonomy): domain Bacteria; kingdom Pseudomonadati; phylum Pseudomonadota; class Betaproteobacteria; order Burkholderiales; family Burkholderiaceae; genus Paraburkholderia; species Paraburkholderia sp. USG1. Next base: position 69,329 of record NZ_JAMWXW010000010.1, read on the forward strand.
AACGACGGGTGGCCCGTCGCGCAACCCAGATTCACGAGGCGGCCTTCAGCCAGCAGGATCACGCGCTTGCCGTCCGGGAAAATGATGTGGTCGACTTGCGGCTTGATGTTGTCCCACTGGTACTGACGGGTCGAGGCAACGTCGATTTCCGAGTCGAAGTGACCGATGTTGCAGACAATCGCGTTGTGGCGCATCGCCTTCATGTGGTCGTGGCCGATCACGTGGTAGTTGCCGGTTGCCGTCACGAAGATGTCGGCCTTGTCCGCCGCGTATTCCATCGTCACGACGCGGTAGCCTTCCATCGCCGCCTGCAGTGCGCAGATCGGATCGATTTCGGTGACCCACACGGTCGCGCCCAGACCGCGCAGCGATTGCGCACAGCCCTTGCCCACGTCGCCGTAACCGGCGACCACGGCGATCTTGCCCGCGATCATCACGTCGGTTGCACGCTTGATGCCGTCGACCAGCGACTCACGGCAGCCATACAGATTGTCGAACTTCGACTTGGTAACCGAGTCGTTCACGTTGATCGCCGGGAACGGCAGACGGCCTTCTTTTTCCATCTGATACAGACGGTGCACGCCGGTCGTGGTTTCTTCGGTCACGCCCTTGATGTGCGCGAGGCGTGTGGAGTACCACGTCGGGTCGGCGTCCAGATGACGTTCGATCGACTTGTACAGCGCGACTTCTTCTTCGTTGGTCGGCTTCGCGATCACCGAACGGTCTTTCTCGGCCTTCGAGCCGAGGATCAGCAGCAACGTGGCGTCGCCGCCGTCGTCGAGGATCATGTTGGCGAATTCGCCATTCGGCCATTCGAAAATGCGGTGCGAGAACTCCCAGTATTCGTCGAGCGATTCACCCTTGAATGCGAACACCGGCGTGCCGGCCTTGGCGATCGCCGCGGCGGCGTGATCCTGGGTCGAGAAGATGTTGCACGAGGCCCAGCGCACATCGGCGCCGAGTGCCGTCAGCGTCTCGATCAGCACGCCGGTCTGGATCGTCATGTGCAGCGAACCCGCGATGCGCGCGCCCTTCAGCGGCTGCTGCACCTTGTACTCTTCACGCGTTTGCATGAGGCCGGGCATTTCCGTCTCGGCGATGTTCAGTTCCTTGCGGCCCCAGTCGGCAAGCGACATGTCGGCAACAATGAAATCCTGGGAATTTTTGGAATCGATAACTGCGGCGTTCATCACGCCCTCCTTTCTAAGAAATTGACTAGAAATTTGACGTGAGCGCGGTTCGATGCGGTGGATGGGAAAGCGCTATGCGCATCCGAGCCCTCCGATTGAAGCCTTCGAGCCTGGCGGGCGGCCGGCGAATATGCTGATTCGCGGTACCCGTCGCAACGCTCCTCGAAGACGAAGGGCGATTGTAGCAAATCGAGATGGCTTCGGGGCGCGGTTCGGCTTCGTATTTGCCGGCCTGCGTGGGAGGAGAACCGGCGCGGCGCGCTCCGATGCGGCCACCGCCCTGGCTTACGGAAGACTACCCGGCGCGACCGGAGCGTTTTGTGCGGGAGTCTGAACCATCACTTTTGCCCCCCGCAATTGCGCAATACCGGCACGCGCTACATCGAGAAACTGCCGGGAGAAACGAAATGCGTCGGCTGTATCGTCGGGGTCGGCCGCTTGCAGGCCGAGCGCGATGCGAAAGTAGCGCTCCGCGTGAATGCCTGCGTGGTAATGCATGCGCACGCGCTTTGCATCCTCCAGACGCGGATTACCAAAGAGATCGCGCAGCGCCCAGGAAAACGCGCCGTCTTCACCGCCTATGCGGCGAAACGCGTCGTCCATCGGAAAGCCACCGAGCGCGAGATAAGCCGTACGGCGAATCAGCAGGCTGCTCGGCACGGTGTTGCTAAGCGTTGCCGCATGCGCGGCGAAGTCGGGATGCGTGGTGAGCTCGCAGGGAAAATCCGTGTACTCCACGTCGAGCCGCACGGACACTTCGTTGGGATTTTGCGCGAGGAACGCGCTCGCGGCGGCGAGAGCGCCGGGCAGGTATTCGTCGTCGGCGTCGAGAAAGGCAAGCAGATCGTGCGACGCATGCATCGCAGCCCAGTTGCGCGCTCGCGCCGCGCCGCCGTTGTATGGCATTCGCAGCAGACACACGCGCGGATCGAGGCTGCCGCACTGCGCCGCGATATCCGCGGAGGCATCCGTCGAGCCATCGTCCACCACGATGATCTGTGCGGCCTCAGGCTGGATCCGGCAGCTTTGCAAAGCACGGACGAGCGTCGCCGCGCCGTTGTAGCAGGGAATGATGATCGAAATGGGCGTCATGAATGAGCAGGTGCGCGTGGCGGGGTCAACGGTGAAGAACCGTCGATGTTATTCCGCTTGCCGCCGAGCTCATCTTGAAATGGATGGGGCGCCTTCGGTCAGGCGGCAAGTCCGGCACCGGAGCAAGCAATTGCCGTCAACTCGCGTGCGGCGAAAGTCCGCAGCGACCGCACCGCAGCTTGTGCCGCGATATAAATAAGATGACTTACAATCATCCAGATCATTCCAATTTGGAATTCTGGAGTCTGAGATCGTGGAACTACGTGCGCTGCGGTATTTCGTCGAAGTGGTGCGTCAGCAGAGTTTCACCGTCGCCGCCGAGCAGATGTTCGTCACGCAGCCGACCATCAGCAAAATGGTCAAGTCGCTGGAGGACGAAATCGGCTCTCCGCTGTTGTTGCGCGACGGTCGGCAGATGGTGCTGACCGATGCCGGCCGGATCGTCTACCAGCGCGGTCAGGACGTGCTGGCGGCGCACGCGCAATTGCAGGCGGAACTGAACGACCTCGACACGCTCGGCCGCGGTCAACTCACCATCGGCATTCCGTCGATGGGCGGCTCGCTCTTCACGCCGGCGATCGCCGCGTTCCGCCAGCGTTACCCGAAAATCGAACTCAAGCTGTTCGAGCAGGGCTCGCGCGCCATCGAAGCGGCGCTGATCAACGGCGAACTGGAGTTGGGTGGCGTGCTGCAACCCGTCGACCCGGAAAATATCGACGTACTGCCCGTGACGCGCCAACTCCTTTGGCTCGTCGCGCGCACCGGCTCGAGCTGGGACGATCTGCACGAGGTGCCGCTTGCCCAGCTCGCCAATGAGCCGTTCGTATTTTACGGCGAAAGTCTCGCGCTCAATGACGTGGTGCTGAACGCGTGCCGTACCGCTGGTTTCGCGCCGACCATTGTGGGACGCAGCGGGCATTGGGATTTCATGGCGGCGCTGGTGCTGGCCGGTGTCGGTATCGCCTTGCTGCCGGCGCCGTACTGCCGGCGGCTCGATCCCGCGAAGTTCACCTGCCGGCCGGTCGCGGAGCCGGAAATTCCGTGGGAAATGGCGATCGGCTGGCGCCGCAATGGCTATCTGTCGCATGCTGCGCGCGCATGGCTCGACGTGGCCCGCGAAGCATTACCCGGCCAGGCTGGCGACGACTTCATGCTGGCGCCGGGCATTGGCGTGGCCGGTATTACCACGCCGTTCCCGGCCCCGCCCGCCAAATGACGACATGCCCCCGGCAAACGCCGCGGGCATGTCTTGCATGGCTTATCGAAGCTGCAATTACTGCTGCGCGACAAACTCGATGCGGCGATTGGCAAAGCGACCGCTCGCCGTGTCGTTGCTCGCAACCGGACGCGCCCCGCCGTAGCCTTGCGCGATCAGCGAATCAGCCGGCACGCCGGTCTTGACGAGGTAGGCGCGCACCGCTTCGGCACGCTGCTTCGACAGTTGCAGATTGGCTTGCTCGCCGCCCACGTTGTCCGAATAGCCGGCCACTTCGAGCCGGGCCGTCTTGCCGTTGCCCGCGCAGGCGTTCAGCACGTGCGCCGACTGGTTCAGGTCTTCCACCGCCGAAGCCGGCACACGTGCGCTCGCGCTCGCGAAGTTGATCACCTGCAGGTTCAGCACCTTGACCACGTCCGCCACCGCGCATGAACTGTCCGCCGCGAGCAGGCCCTTGATCGCGCTGCGGAAGTTCTCGGTGGCGTCGGCGACGGCATGCGCGACGTCGAACGAACCGATCTGATACGACGCGCCGAACAGCGACTTCAGCTTGTCGAGCCAGCCGAGTTTCTTGTCCGCTGCAGTGCCGCTGAGCTCGATGTGCGTGCCGTCCACTTTCACTTCCGCGCCGGGCAGCGACATCAGCGGCAGCAGGCCGTCGAGATGCAGCAGCCAGTCGGCCGGCTTGGTGGCCGGATCGACCGTGATGTTCGGAACGAAGTTGTATTGCCCGAGGCGCCTGGTCAGCTCGTCGATCAATTGCGTCTTTTCGGCTTCACTGCCGACCGTGGCGGTGACCGTCGGCTTGCCGGCGGCGTCCACCGTAAAGCTGAGCTGGCTGTCTTTGGTCGGCGCGGGCGCGGCAGCTGCCGGCTGTACGGTGCTCGCCGCACTCGCGGAGGCCGCGGCGCTGGCTGCGGGCGCGGACGCCGCCACCTCGCTGGCGGCTACCACGGCGCTCGAAGCAACGACCGGCGCAGAGGCGGGCTGCGCAGCGACGGCTCCCGCGGAACTGCCTTGCCCGGCAACGCGATGGGCGTTTTGCTCGCTCTGACAGCTACGCAGAAACAGAAAAGCCAGTAGCGCCGCCAGAGCCGCGAGCAGCCACCACAGCCACTTGTGCGAACGGCGCTCGTCGCGCATCACGGCATCCGCCGGCACGTGGATCTTCGACAAGGCCTCGGCCACCGGCGTGGACGCGGGTGTCGGATGGTCGATATGCGCCGAAACGGCCTTCAGCTGCGACAGAATGTTGCCGGAAAACGCGCCGAGCCCGCTCAGCCCGAGCGCGGTCATCAGGCGGTCGTTCAGATAAGGAGCAATGACCGGCAGTTGATGGCCGAGCAGCGTCGGCAATTGCCCGGCGTTGCCCTGCCCTTCGAGAAAATGCCGCTTGAGCAGGCCCAGCAAGGTTGCACCGGCAATGCCGGTCATGGCATGGGTGGCGTGAGCCGGCACACCGGTCTGCACGGCGACTTCATCGCTCAACCCATCGACGCCGCGGTCCAGCGCGCGCTCGAACAGGTGCCGCCCGGCAATCTCAAGCCGGCTGACGCCACCCGTGCTGCCGAGCAGTTGCGGCAACTGCTCGGCGATATGGCTGCTGACCTCCGGCGAGAGGATCGTGCCGAATAGCGAACGCGCGCCGTCGAGCGTCGCGCCCTTTTGCATCAGGCTGGCGACGAGCGCCGGAGCCACGGTCGCCAACACCTTTCGAATCGCGTCCGGCGGGAGTCCGAAGCGCTCCGCCAGTTGGCGCACGACACCGTCCGTCAGTGCGGACTGAATCAATTGAATCGTATTGATGCTCATCGCTTCGCTTCCTTGAGTTCCCGAACGTGCCACCTGACCCGCTCTTTTTCGCGGCGCGATTATAGGTTTCGGGGAATCTCATAAACGAAGCGGCACAATTTATGACGAATTGGCAGACGTTTGGCCAAGTTGTCTCATATTTGCCGGTGAAATCTGAAATACTGGCGAAACTCAAGCGGCATTCGTCGCCGTTCGGATTCCGTCCATTGGCGCCACTTTCAACTCCGCCGACGCGCCGCGACGGGTCGCCGCGATCAGCTCGGCCGCCCGCTCGCCGATCATCACCGTCGGCGAATTGGTGTTGCCGCCGATCAGCGTCGGCATCACCGAAGCATCGACGATCCGCAGCCCCGTGACGCCCCGCACCCGCAGTTGCGGATCGACCACCGACCGCGCGTCGCCGCCCATCCGGCACGTGGCCACCGGGTGGTAGATCGTGTCGGCATGCTCGGCGATGGTCCGGCGCAATTCGGCTTCCGACTGGCCGGGATGCGTGTACAACTCGCTGCCGCCGTGCAGCGCGAGCGAAGGTGCATCGAGGATGCGCCGCGCCATCTGCGCGCCTTCCACCAGCAGGTCGAGATCGCGCGAGTCGCTGAAAAAGCGCGGATCGATCACGGGCGCGGTGCGCGCATCGGCGCTCGCCAGCGTCACGGTGCCACGGCTATGCGGCCGCAATACGCACACATGCAGCGAATAACCGTGGCCCCAATGCATATGGCGGTTGTGGTCGTCGACAATCGCCGCGCAGAAATGCAACTGCAGATCCGGTCGGTCGAGCGTCGGGCTGCTTTTCAGAAAACCGCCCGCTTCGGCGACATTGCTCGACAGCATGCCGCGCCCGTGGCGCATGAAAGTGACGAACTGCGGCAGCATCCGCGCAATGCCGCGAATCGAAAAGCCGGTCGGCTCGATCGACGAAACCCGTTTGTTGATCGTGAAATCGACGTGGTCGATCAGGTTCTGCCCGACCTCCGGCGCGTCGTGCAGCACCGGGACGCCGAGCGACTGCAAGTGCGCCGCCGGCCCGATGCCCGAGCACATCAGCAGTTGCGGCGAATTGAACGCGCCCGCGGCGAGCGCCACCTCGGCGCGCGCTTCGAGCGTTTCCCGGCGGCCGCCGCGCACGATCTCCACACCGCTCGCGCGCTTGCCTTCAAAGGCCACGCGCAGCACCGTCGCGTCGGCGATCGCGTGCAGATTGGGACGCTCGCGGTCATAGATATAGGCGCGCGCCACGCTGCAACGGCGTCCGTCGCGCTGCGTCACCTGATAGAAGCCGATCCCTTCCTGCTCCGCACCGTTGAAGTCGCTGTTCGGCTTGTAGCCGGCTTCCATCGCCGCCTGCACGAAACGCCGCGAAAACGGATTCTGATAGCGCAGATCGGAAACGGTGAGCGGGCCGCTATCGCCATGCCAGGCATCGGCGCCGCGTTCGTTGCCTTCGGCACGACGAAAGTGCGGCAGCACCTCCGCCCACGACCAGCCGTCGCAACCCAGTTCAGCCCATTCGTCGTAATCGAGCGGATGGCCGCGCGTGTAGATCATCGCGTTGATCGCGCTCGACCCGCCAAAGCCCCGCCCGCGCGGCTGATACCCTTGCCGTCCGCCGAGTCCCGGCTGCGGCGTGGTCAGATACCCGTAGTTGGTTTTGAGCTTGTGCGGCACCACGGCCGCTACGCCGACCGGCATGTTGACGAACAGATTGCGGTCCGTGTGCGGGCCGGCTTCGATCAGGGCGATCGTCGCGTCCGGGCAGCTGTCCGCGAGACGGCTCGCCAGCGAACAACCACCCGAGCCTGCACCGACGATGATGTAGTCGTATTGCATCCGCTCCTCCTTGTGGGCCGCGTTATTCGCGAACCCTGTCTCCGTATGTTTTCCGGCATTGTAGGGAGCGTTCGGATACCGCGGCGGGTTCATGCCAGAGCGATTCCTCTAAACGGAAGTGCCGCCGCGACCCTATGATGAAAGACGCGCATACGCCCGCCGGGCGGCCGCGCGCGGCATTCAAACACGGCGCCGCCAGCGGCGTCCTCTCAGCGCGCGGCGCGACATGCGGCGCTTAAACAGCGCACCGTCGATCGACGCCGGCGAGCATGCGTTGAACGGAGACAGCAGATGGAACGGCACAGCTTCGGCCAGACTCACGAGGTGACCAATCAGGTTCCGCCGCTCGCGGACTACAACCTCTTTTCCAGCGATGCCGCATTGACCGCCGCGCTCGAACGCGACGGCGCGGCGTGGCATCGCGATGCGTTGCTGCGGCACGGCGCGGCGCTCACCACGCCCGAGACACTGGCGCTCGCCGAGCTGGCCAACCGCCATACGCCGGAATTGTTCACGCACAGCCCGCGTGGCGAGCGTATCGACGCGCTGGAGTTTCATGCTTCGTGGCACACGCTGCTCTCGCTGCTGCGCCGCGAAGGACTGCACGCCCTGCCGTTTTCCGACCCGCAACGCGGCGCGATGGTGGCGCGTTGCGCCGGTTACTTCCTGCATGCGCAAATCGAATCCGGTTCGCTCTGTCCGCTGACGATGACCTTCGCGAGCATCCCCGTATTGCAACGCGAGCCCGCGCTATTCGCCAGGCTGCGCGACAAACTCTACGCGCGCGAACACGATCCGCGCGACATACCGCTCACGCACAAGAACTCCGCGATGATCGGCATGGGCATGACCGAGAAGCAAGGCGGTTCGGACGTGCGCAGCAATCAGACCCGCGCCTATGCCACCGCCGGCCGCGGCCGCGGCGCCGCCTACCGGCTGGTCGGCCACAAGTGGTTCTTTTCCGCGCCGCAGTGCGACGCCCATCTCGTGCTAGGCCGCACCGACGATCACGAGGGCCTCTCGTGCTTCTTCGTGCCGCGCTTCGCGCCGGACGGCAGCAAGAACGCCGTGCAGATCCAGCGCCTGAAAGACAAGCTCGGCAATCGCTCGAATGCAAGCAGCGAAGTCGAATTTCTCGACGCGTTCGGCATCATGATCGGCGACGAAGGACGCGGCGTGCCGACCATCATCGAAATGGCGAATTACACGCGGCTCGATTGCGTGATCGGCAGCGCGGCCTTGATGCGCGCCGCGCTCGTGCAGGCCATTCACCATGCGCGTCATCGCAGCGCGTTCGGCCGCCATCTCGCCGATCAGCCGCTGATGCGCAACGTGCTCGCCGATCTCGCCCTGGAATCGGAAGCGGCGACGGTGCTGTTCATGCGTCTCGCGCGCGCTTTCGAAGAATCCGCCGACGCCGCCTCCACCTCGCTCGCCGAGCGCGCGTGGCGGCGCATCGTCACACCTGCGGCGAAGTACTGGGTCTGCAAGCGTGCGCTGGAATTCACCGGCGAGGCGATGGAAGTCTGGGGCGGCAACGGTTACGTCGAAACCGGTCCGATGGCGCGCTTCTATCGCGAAGCGCCCGTGAACTCGATCTGGGAAGGTTCCGGCAACGTGATGTGCCTCGACGTGCTGCGCGCTATGGAGCGCGAGCCGGACGCGGCGCAGGCCCTGTTCGCCGGGTGGCAGATGGAAGCCCAGGCGCACCCGGCATTGAGCGCCGCGCTCGGCAAGCTGGCCGCCGCGCTCAACGGACCGGCTGAGCATCGCGAAGCCTCGGCACGACGGATCGCGCAACAGGTCGTGCTGATCGCGCAGGCCACGCTGCTGCTCGAGCATGCGCCGGGCGAAGTCGCCGAGGCGTTCATCGCAACTCGCCTTGCCGACGGCTGCGGCGAGAGCGGCCGGGTGTACGGCACGCTGCCCGCCGCGTTCGATCACGCGGCGATCGTCGAAAGAGCTTTTCCTGCCTGACATTCAGCACGCTTTAGCCGCACCGCCAGGCAGCGTTAGTACATCCAGCAAAAGCGCGATATCACGCGCAACGATATCCATCAGGAAGTGGACACATGAAGAACGATCTGCCGGAAGTTGCCGCGCTCGAAGCGCTGCTGCGCGATCAGCGCAACGCTTATCTGCGCGCGCCGTATCCGTCATGGGAGACCCGCGCCGCGCACCTGAAAGCGCTGCGCAAAGTCATGCTCGACAATCGCGACGCGCTCGCCGACGCGATGAACATCGACTTCGGCAATCGCGCGAAACAGGAAGTGCTGCTCGCGGAATTCCTGCTGGTGAAGGAGGAGATCGACGCCGCGCTTCGGCACGGCAAGCGCTGGATGAAATCGCAGCGCCGCAGCACCAACAAATGGCTGCTGCCGGCGCGCGCCAAAGTCGTGCCGCAGCCGCTCGGCGTGGTCGGCATCATCGTGCCGTGGAACTATCCGGTGCTGCTCGCCGTCGGGCCGCTGATCAGCGCGTTGAGCGCGGGCAATCGCGCGATCATCAAGATGTCCGAACTGACGCCGCTCACCTCGGCGCTGTTCGAGCAGTTGATCGGCCAGACCTTCGCGCGCGATCACGTCGCGGTGGTGAACGGCGACGCCGCGCTCGCCGCCGCGTTCAGCGCGCAGCCCTTCGACCATCTGCTGTTCACCGGCTCGACCAAGGTCGGCCACGAAGTGATGCGCGCCGCCGCCGAGCATCTGACGCCGGTCACGCTCGAACTGGGCGGCAAGTCGCCGGCCATCGTCGGCGTGCATGCGCGCTTCGACAACGCGGTGGACAACCTCGTCGCCGGCAAAACGCTCAATGCGGGGCAGACCTGCGTCGCGCCGGACTACGTGCTGGTGCCGCGCGGCAAGGAGCAGGCGTTCGTCGAGCGGGCGCGCGCGCGGATGGCGAGGATGTACCCGAACTTCGCCAACAACCCGGATTACACGACGATCATCTCGGAGCGTCACTTCGCGCGCCTCGAACGTCTCGCCGACGAAGCCCAGGCCGCCGGCGCGCAACTGCACCCGCTCACCGACAGTTCGCCCGATGCGGCGAGCCGCCGCTTTCCGCTGATCGCCGTCACGAATGCGCCGGACGCGTGCGCGCTGATGCAGGAGGAAATCTTCGGCCCGCTGCTGCCGATCGTCCCTTACGACACGCTCGACGACGCAATCGCGTGGATCAACGCCCGCCCCCGCCCGCTCGCGCTGTATCTGTATGCCGACGACGCAGCCACCATCGAGCGCGTGACGCACGAAACCATCGCGGGCGGCATGGCGGTCAACGAAACGCTGATGCATCTGGCGTGTGAAAGCCTGCCGTTCGGCGGAGTCGGGGCGAGCGGAATGGGCGCGTATCACGGCTACGAAGGCTTCGTGACGTTCTCGAAAATGAAGCCAGTGCTAACGCAGGCGCGTCTGAACGCGCGCGGGTGGATTTCGCCGCCGTACGGCAAACGGGTGAATGCGCTGCTGAAGTTGATGATGCGGTTCTGACGCCCGGTTCTGACACTCAACGCGCCGCGGTGCCGCCTTCCACCTCGGTCGCCACTACGTCGATGACATCCTGCGCGGCGGCATTCGTGCCCTGCGGCGGCTCGTTCTCCGCACCGCTTTCCAGCCGATGCAGCCACGCGAGCAACTCCGCGACCGCCTGATAAAGCTGCGGCGGAATCCGCGCGTCGAGATCCACCTGCATCAGCAGGGAGACCATTTCGGGCGCCTCGTGCACATACAGTCCGGCTTCCTTGGCCCGCTGCACGATCATTTCGGCCAGCATCCCGTAGCCTTTGGCGATCACGCGCGGCGCGGGATCGCCGCTTTGGGCGTCGTAGACGAGCGCAGCCGCGCTGCGGCGATTCTTGCGGCTCATCACATGTCCCAATCGAAATCGTCCGGCGGTGCGGCTTCGGCGCGCGGCACGTGCGCCGTACGGCGCACGGTCGCGGTCCTGTCAGCGGCCGTCGCACCCGGACTCGCCGCCGAAGCCGACTTCGCATACGCCGATGTCGCCGCCTGAGCGGCCGCCGCCGCGCCCGCTGCGTTAGCGCCGGTGGCCGGCGCGCCGCCGCCGATCTCGCGGATCGTCAAGCCATTCAACTCGATGCCCGCCGCCGCGAGCCGCTGACGGAAGCTCTCGCTTTGCATGGCAAGGCGCGCGGCACCGCCCGGACTGGCCTGCACCCGCGCGACGAGTCGTGTGCCGGTGAGCGTCAATTCCGCGTCGACGGTGCCGAGCGTCGGCAGCGACAGCGTCAGGCGCGTGCGCCACGGCTGGTCGTCCTCGCTCGCCGTGCCGCCGCCGCTGCGGTCCCATTCGTCGCCGTCCTGTTCGATGGTCCAGTCGAGCCTGGCGCCCGGCCAGGCTTCGCCGGTCCAGCGAAACTGTCCGGTCGCGAGCAGATCGAGTTGCTGGCGCACCAGGGGCACAGTCGCGGGATGAACCGCGGCCGCCATCGACTGCGAATTCTGCGACGAGCCGCCGTCGGCCGGTTGCGCCGCCGCGCTGTGCAGGCCTGCGTGTGTGGGCTGGGCGTTCAGGTCGGACAGGGAACTGGCCAGCACCTCGCCGGCCATGAAACGGGCGGCCTGCGCGGTCTGGATCGACGGCATGGAGCGGCCGGCGGCGTCCGGCGCGCCGTTCGCTGGGCCATTGGGTGAGCCATTCGGCGCGGCGCCCGTGCCCTGCCGGCCCGGACCGCTAGCGGAGGAAGACGCCTCGCCGGCGTCGTTCGCCCAGTCGAGCGGCAATTGCGCGGCGGCGGCCACCAGCTTGTTCTGCGCCTCGGCGGCGAGCGACGCGGGCGAACGCTGGCCCGCCAGCCATTGCGCGAGATGGGCTTCGTAGAAGAGACCACTGTCGCCGACGGTCTGTTCGAGCGCGGCGGCGAGCGCCGCGACCGGCACCTGGGTCGCGGCCACATTGGCGGTGGCCGTGCTTGCGCCGGTTGCGGCGGCATTCGGATTGGCGGTTGAAGCGGCTGAAGCGGTCGAACCGGCGGAAGCCGTCGCGCCGAACAGCGGCAACGCGCCGACTTCGACATCGAGCGCCGGCGCGGCCGGCCAGATCGGCGTCTGCCCGAGCACCGCCGGCGTCGCCTCGCCGCCCGAGCGCAGAATCGCGTTGAGCGTCAGCGCGACGGCGGACAGCGCAGTTTGCGCGGAGGGCTGCGGCGCGGGCGTCTCGATGAGCGCCGGCATGGTCGGCGCGGTTTCGACGCCCGCCGTGCCGGCTTGCGACGCTGCCGCACTGCCGGGCGCGATATTGAGCAGACTGTCGATCCGGCTCGCGAGCACCGAAGCGACGGCCGTGTCGATTCCGTTCATGCCGATTCCTTGGTCACATTGGCGGCGGCGCGCTCAAATCAAGTCAGTGAGCCGGATGGATAGAGGCGCAGGCGGCGCAAGCGGCAAAACTCAGCGCGCCCCGTACAGTTCCTTGAGCACGTGAGTCGGCCGTCCGGCGAACAGCGCCGACAGACCGGCCATGCGCGGATTCGCCAGATCGCGGATCGCAGCGTCGTCGGCGAGGATCTGGCGGATCAGCGCGTATTTGCGCAGACGCTCCGCCTCGTCGAGCTTCACGCCGGTTTCGGCGTCTCGCAACGCCTCCACCAGATGCCGGTACTCCTCTTGCAGGTGGACGAGATCGTTCCACAGTGCGCGCCGGGCAGCCGTCAGCATGCGGCAGGAAATCGCTGCAATCGCCTCATAACGGGCGAAGTATTCTGCGTTCGATGTCATCTCATGCTTTCCGCGGCCGGCTGAGCTGCCATCCGCGCGATCTCCGGGGCAATCCCGATCCATGCTTCCTCGAGTGTCGCCAGAAGGCCATCCACCTCGACGAGCATCGCCTCGCTCTGTTTTATATTGGCTTCGAGCAGCCGGCGCGACATATAGCTATATAGCGCATTCAACCGCTCTGCAATCTCGCCGCCCGCCTCAAGGTTGAGCGACTGCTGCAGCCCGCTTTCGACGATCTGGATCGCCTTGCCGATCGCTTCTCCACGAGCCGGCACGTTGCCTTGCTGCAGGTGCATGCGGGCCTGCGCGATGGCCTGCCGGGCGCCCTGATACAACATCACGATCAGACGATGCGGACTCGCGCCCATCACCCCTGTCTCGACGCCGACGCGTGCGTACGCATTGGCTCCAGAGTGTCCTGGGGAAAACATCGGCGCTCCTCCTCTCTTGCACTGCGGTTGGTCGTGGCTCCCCATCCGGGCACGTTGCCGCGCCCCGATTTCTGCCTGTACCTGGTTATCGGATAGGCAGCGCGAAAGCTTTAGGCCGGTGTAAGGAGGATTAAGGGGTCAATTGATGCGGCCCGCGAGGGCCGCACGGCATGCACGCGTTCGGGCGCGCGGGTAAGCCTTGCCGCCCGAGCCGCGTTCACACCGACATCTGCATGATGTCGTTATAGGCGGACACCAGCTTGTTGCGCACCTGCAGGCCGAACTGGAAACCCACGTTGGCCTTCTGCATATCGACCATCACGTCGTTCAGCGACACGTTCGACGCGCCGAGCTCGAACGCTTTCGATTCGCCGATCGCCTTGGTCTGATCGCCGCTGATCTTGTCGAGCGATGCTTTCAGCGCGGAGGCAAAGCCGGTGGGCGTTGCCGCGCTGGACGTATCGGCCACGGCCGTGCTGCCGCCGGCCGCTTGCGCCGCCATCGACTGCATCTGTTGCAGCGCCGACGAGAGCGCGTTCACGGGGAAAGTCATGTTTTCTCCAGGGAATGACGACCGGCATGCCGGAACCGTACCGATCTGGATGAAAGCATAGCAGCGGGCTATACGGGAAAGCCCCGAAACTAGGGGGGAAACCCGGCTCTATTCAAGCAATCGGGTTGGGCCGCGCTGCGGATAATTTCGAGGGTGAAAGTCTCTGTCCGTGCGCCCGCCGACCCTCGGCGCGGTGAGCGGCAGAACGCAAAAGGCATCCCGGAGAAACCCGACGCATGGATTCGTCAGCCAACTCTTTGATCAACCCCGACGCCCGCATGGGCCTCGCCGGCGCGCAGCCTGGCGCCGGTGCGGCCGGCGCCGGCCAGGCCGGCGGCGCGGACCTGGGTGGCCTTTCGGGCAGCCTCGGCGGCAACTTCGGTCAGCGCCTGTCAGGCCTCGCGCAAATGCGCGGCAACCCGCGCGCCCCGTTGATTTTTGCAGTCGCGCTGCTGGTCGCCGTGGTGGTGGGCCTGTTCCTGTGGTCGCGGGCGCCGGACTACAAGGTGCTTTACAGCAATCTGTCGGACCGCGACGGCGGCGCGATCATCACCGCGCTCCAGGCGGCCAACATTCCCTATAAATTCTCCGACGCGGGCGGCGCGATCCTCGTGCCGGCCGAGCAGGTGCATGAAATGCGTCTGCGCCTCGCGTCGCAGGGTCTGCCCAAGAGCGGTTCGGTCGGCTTCGAACTGATGGACAACCAGAAGTTCGGCATCAGCCAGTTCGCCGAGCAGATCAACTATCAGCGTGCACTGGAAGGCGAACTGGAGCGCACGGTGGAATCGATTTCGTCGGTGAAGTCGGCCCGCGTGCATCTGGCGATTCCGAAGCCCTCCGTGTTCGTGCGCGACAAGGAAGCGCCGTCCGCCTCCGTGCTGGTCAACCTCTACCCTGGCCGAGCGCTCGACGAGGGCCAGGTGCTGGCGATTACCCATATGGTGTCCTCGGCAGTGCCGGATATGCCGGTGAAGGGCGTCACCATTCTCGACCAGGACGGCAATCTACTCACGCAGCCGTCCACCGGCAACGGCCTCGACGCCTCGCAACTGAAATACCGCCAGCAGATCGAGCGCAGCACCCAGCAGCGCATCGACGCGATCCTCGCGCCCCTGTTCGGCTCGGGCAACGCGCATTCTCAGGTGAGCGCCGACATCGACTTCTCGCACAGCGAGCAGACCTCGGAAAACTACGGCCCGAACGGCAACCCGCAACAGGCGGCGATCCGCAGCCAGCAGTCGAGCAGCGCCACCGAAATGTCGCAAGGCGCCGCCTCGGGCGTGCCGGGCGCGCTGTCGAACCAGCCGCCGCAGCCAGCCTCCGCGCCGATCAACGCGCCGACCGGCGCGAGCGGCGTGACGACCACGCCGGTCAGCGACCGCAAGGATTCGACCACCAACTACGAACTCGACAAGACCGTGCGGCACCTCGAACGGCCGATGGGCGGCATCAAGCGTCTGTCGGTGGCGGTGGTGGTGAATTACCTGCGGGTGGTCGACGCCAAGGGCCACGCCACGATGCAGCCGGTCACCGCCGACAAGCTCGCGCAGGTCAATCAGCTGGTCAAGGATGCGATGGGCTTCGACCAGGCGCGCGGCGACTCGGTCAACGTGGTCAATAGCGCGTTCAGCACCGACCTCGACCCGAACGCCGACCTGCCGTGGTGGCGCACGCCGGACATGATCGCGCTCGCCAAGCAGATCGCTACTTACCTCGGCATCGGCGCGGTCGCCCTGTTCCTCTATTTCGTGATGGTGAAGCCGGCGTTGCGCCGCGCCTTCCCGCCGCCGGAGCCGCCCGTCGCCGGGGCGCTGCCGTCGCCGGACGAGCCGATCCTGCTGGATGGCATTCCCGCCGCCGAGCGCGTGGGTGCGGGCGGAAGTTCGGTCGCTGAACTGGAATCCGACAGCGAACTGCTCGCGCTCGAAAACTCCAAGCACAAATATGAGCGGAACCTGGAATTCGCGCGCAACATCGCGCGCCAGGATCCGAAGATCGTCGCAACCGTCGTGAAAAATTGGGTGTCCGATGAGCGCTGAAGGCGTAATGAAGAGCGCGCTCCTGCTGATGTCGATCGGCGAGGAAGAAGCCGCGCAGGTGTTCAAGTTCCTCGGGCCGCGCGAAGTCCAGAAGATCGGCGTCGCGATGGCCGCATTGAAGAGCGTGACCCGCGAGCAGGTCGACGAAGTCCTGCAGGAATTCGTGCGCGAGGCCGAGCAGCACACCGGCATGTCGCTCGATTCGAACGAGTACATCCGTTCGGTGCTGACCAAGGCGCTCGGCGACGACAAGGCCGGCGCGATCATCGACCGGATTCTGCAGGGCAGCGATACCAGCGGTATCGAGGGCCTGAAGTGGATGGATTCCGCGGCGGTCGCCGAACTCATCAAGAACGAGCATCCGCAGATCATTGCCACCATCCTCGTTCACCTGGACCGCGATCAGGCTTCGGAAATCGTCGCCTGCTTCACGGAGCGGCTGCGCAACGACGTGCTGCTGCGCATCGCCACGCTCGACGGCATCCAGCCGGCCGCGCTGCGCGAACTCGACGACGTGCTGACGGGTCTGCTGTCCGGCAGCGACAACCTCAAGCGCAGCCCGATGGGCGGTATCCGCACGGCGGCTGAAATTCTCAACTTCATGTCCAGCAATCATGAGGAAGGCGTTATCGAGAACGTTCGCCAGTACGACGCGGAACTTGCGCAGAAGATCATTGATCAGATGTTTGTGTTCGAGAACCTGCTCGATCTGGAGGACCGCGCGATCCAGCTGTTGCTGAAGGAAGTCGAGTCCGAGGCGCTGATCATCTCGCTGAAGGGCGCGCCGCCCGCGCTGCGCCAGAAGTTCCTGTCGAACATGTCGCAGCGTGCTGCCGAACTGCTCGCCGAAGATCTGGACGCGCGCGGTCCGGTGCGCGTCTCCGAAGTCGAGACGCAGCAGCGCCGCATCCTGCAGATCGTGCGCAACCTGGCCGAAGGCGGCCAGATCGTTCTAGGCGGCAAGGCCGAAGATGCCTATGTCTGATTCGAACTCCACGGCGAAGGAAAGCCTCTCGGCCTACCAGCGCTGGGAGATGGCCTCGTTCGATCCGGCGCCGCCGGCACCGCCCGAACCCGAAGTCGACGACGGCGCATTCGAAGCCGAACTCGAACGTCTGCGCGAGGCTGCGCATGCACAGGGCATCGCCTCCGGCCACGTGGCCGGTCAGGCGCTCGGCTACCAGGCCGGCTACGAGCAAGGTCACGCGCAGGGTTTCGAGCAAGGCCAGAGCGAAGCGCGTGAAGAAGCGGGGCGGCTCGCCGCCTTGGCCGAAACCTTCAAGGCGGCGCTCGACGGCGCCCAGGGCGCGATCTCCGAAACGCTGGTCGCACTGGCGCTCGACATCGCGCAACAGGTGGTGCGTCAGCACGTGCAGCACGACCCGACAGCGCTGATCGCGGCCGCGCGCGAGGTGCTGGCGAGCGAACCTACGCTGGTCGGCGCGCCAGCCCTGATCGTGAGTCCCGCCGATCTGCCGGTCGTCGAAGCCTATCTGATGGAAGAACTGCAAACGCGCGGCTGGACCGTGCGTACCGATCCGGCGGTGGAGCGCGGCGGTTGCCGCGCGCAGGCCGGCACCGGCGAAGTGGACGCCGGCATCGACACACGCTGGGAGCGCGTGGCTGCCGCACTCGGCAAGGTAAGCACATGGTGAAGCCGACGCTCGAAGAAATTCGCGCCAGCGATCTGACGCCGCTCGAACGCGAGCTGGCGCTGGCGTCGTTCGGCGCCGAAGCGCTGGCCGACGCTCCGGATGCGGTAATGCCCGCTGCAGCGGCCGTCGCGGCCATCGACGCCGCGCTGCGCGATCCGGCACATGCCCATCCGGCGACGGGCGCCGCCGCGATCCGCGACGCCGCCGCTTCGAGCCCGGCTTCCGCCGCCCCCGCCCACGCCATCCGTGCTCCTTACGACCCTGCGCTCGACAGCAACCCGTACATGCAAGCCTGGCGCGGCCGGCTCGACGCATTGCGTGCCCGCAACGCGATCGCCAAGCCGATGCGCGCCTGCGGGCGTCTCACACGCGCCGCCGGTCTGGTGCTCGAAGCGGTCGGCTTGCGCCTCTCGGTGGGCGCCGAAGTGATGATCGAACTGCCGCAAGGCAGTTCGCTGCCGATGGCCGAGGCCGAAGTAGTCGGCTTCTCCGGCGACAAACTGTTTCTGATGCCGACCACCGAAGTGATCGGCCTCCTGCCCGGCGCACGCGTGTTTCCGCTCGAAAGCGCGCCGATCGCCGATCCGATGGCGGGTGCCAAGCGCCTGCCGGTCGGCTGGGAATTGCTTGGCCGCGTGCTGGATGCGTCCGGCCGTCCGCTCGACGGACTCGGTCCTCTCGGCGCGCATGCCGACGCGCCGCTGTCCGCACCGGTCATCAATCCGCTGAACCGCGAACCGATTCACAAGGTGCTCGACGTCGGCGTGCGCGCGATCAACGCGTTGTTGACCGTCGGCCGCGGCCAGCGCATGGGCCTGTTCGCCGGTTCGGGCGTGGGTAAATCGGTGCTGCTCGGCACGATGGCGCGCTACACCAGCGCCGAAGTGATCGTGATCGGTCTGATCGGCGAACGCGGTCGCGAAGTGAAGGAGTTCATCGAGCAGATTCTCGGCGAGGAAGGTCTGGCGCGCTCCGTGGTGATCGCAGCGCCCGCCGACGTCTCGCCGCTTCTGCGGATGCAGGCCGCGTCCTATTCGACGTCGCTTGCCGAATATTTCCGCGACCAGGGCAAGCATGTGCTGCTGCTGATGGATTCGCTGACCCGTTACGCGATGGCGCAGCGCGAGATCGCGCTGGCCGTGGGCGAGCCGCCTGCCACCAAGGGCTATCCGCCTTCGGTGTTCGCCAAGCTGCCGGCGCTCGTCGAGCGGACCGGCAACGGCCCGGCAGGCGGCGGTTCGATCACCGCGTTCTACACCGTGCTGACCGAGGGCGACGACCAGCAGGATCCGATCGCCGACTCCGCTCGGGCGATTCTGGACGGCCACATCGTGCTGTCGCGCTCGCTGGCCGAGGCCGGCCACTATCCGGCCATCGACATTGAAGCGTCGATTAGCCGGGCAATGACCGCGCTGATCGACGATAACCATCTCGAGAAGACGCGTATGTTCAAGCAGATGCTGTCGCGCTATCAGCGTAACCGCGATCTGATCAACGTCGGTGCGTATTCGAGCGGGCGCGACGCGCTGCTCGACCGTGCCATCGCGCTGTATCCGCGGATGGAAGCATTTTTGCAGCAAGGCTTTCGCGAGTGCGCGAACTTTGAACCGAGTCTCGAAATGCTGGACGCGCTGTTTGCCCAAGGAGGCTGACGATGGCGAAACACTTCCCGATCAAGACGCTCATCGGCCTGGCTCAGGACGATGTGGACGCCGCGGCGCAACGTCTGGGCCGCGCGCAGCGCGAGCGCAACGACGTGCAATCGCAACTCGACGCCCTCGTGCAGTATCGCGACGAATATCACGCGCGCTTCACGGCATCCGCCCAGACGGGCATGCCCGCTGGCAACATGCGCAACTTCCAGGCATTCATCGACACGCTCGACGCCGCCATCGAACAGCAGCGCAACCTGCTGGCGACGGCCACCGCGCGTGTCGAGGCCGCGAAACCGGACTGGCAGCGTCAGAAGCAGAAGCTCGGCTCCTATGAAGTGCTGCAGGCGCGCGGCGAAGCCGCCGAAGCCGTGACCACGGCGCGGCGCGATCAGCGCGACGCCGACGAACACGCGGCCCGGATTCTGAGAATGCGCACCGAAGGCGCATGAATTGCACGAGGCGCATGACGCGCATGAGCGCCGCCCCGATTGACTGAACACCCCGTTTGACGGATTGACAGGATTCCCTATGTCGCTTCTCTCACAGATCGGCTCGTTGCTCGGCTCCGCTGGCAGCACGTCCACTAGCGCCGCTATGGCTGCGGCGGCGAACGCCAAACCGTTCTCGCAAACGCTGCAGCAAAGCATCGACCAGCAGAACAGCGCGGCTGCGCAGAGCGCGAGCCAGCAGCAGCCGTCGCCGTCTTCGTCGAGCGTGCACGACGCACCGCCGCCGCCCGATCCCGCCACGAAAAGCGCGGACGACGCGAACAGCAGCAAGGACACCAGCAAGCCGGCGAGTTCGGCGGCGTCCACGCCTGCGCAGGGCAACACACAGGCTTCGACCGACAAGACCAGCACCACGCCGCCGAAGACCGGCAACTCGGCAAACCAGACCGATGCCGGCACCGCGGCAGCGGCCGCTGCTGCCCAGGCACAGGCACAAGCTCAGGCCGACGCGAACGACGCCACCACGCCGGCCACCGACCCTGCCACGGCCTTGACCGACGCCGCGACCGCGTTGCCCGGCACGAGCACGGACGCCGCGACCGGCGGCGTCTCGGGCAAAAAGACCGCTGCCGCCGATCCGAAGTCATTGCAGGACGCATTGCAGGCAGCGTTGGCCGCGCTGGCGAACAGCCAGGGCGCCGTCCCGGCACAAGCGATGGCGAGCGGCGCGGCAGCCAGCGCCGCGACTTCGGCAAACGGCCTGACCGGCACCCATGCGGAGCTGAACGGAACCTCGGACGGCAAGACGCTTGCGGGCGGACTATTCGGCGACGGCAAGGGATCGACCGCATCGAGGAGCACTCTGACGGCTGCCGCGACGACCTTAGCCGACCCATCCGCCGCGGCAAAAGCGGCGGCGGATGCAATGACGGCAACGGCTGCCGGCGGCGTGTCGGCAGACGATCTGGCGTCCTTCAAGAGCGCTACCGACGCGGCGACGGCGGCACTGGCTGCCGCACAAGCCGCGGCCGGCGCCGCGAGCACGACGGCCGCCATGCAGACCACTGGCAATGCCGGCGCGGCGGAGGCGGCGAACGCCTTGTCACCGCAGGTCGGCACGACCGACTGGGAGGACGCATTGAGCCAGAAGGTGGTGTTCCTCTCGAACGCGCATTCGCAGAGTGCCGAGTTGACCTTGAACCCGAAGGATCTGGGACCGTTACAGGTTGTGTTGCAGGTTGCCGATAACCATGCACATGCGCTGTTTGTTTCGCAGCATCAATCCGTGCGCGAAGCCGTCGAAGCGGCGTTACCGAAGTTGCGCGAAGCAATGGAATCGAACGGCATTGGACTGGGGAGCGCGAGCGTCAGCGACGGCTTTGCGCGCCAGGGCAGCCAACAGCAGAACGCCGACTCCGGCCGATCTGGGGGTCGTTCGAGCGGCGCGAGCGGATCGTTTGGCGGCGGCACAGACCCGATCGACACGACGGTGAGCGTCCCGACACGACGCACGATAGGCCTGGTCGACACATTCGCGTGACGGGAAGTAACGCGCACCAACATTCCCTGGACCCCGAAGGCATGACCGGCACACGATTCCGGTGATTTGTGAATGGCGGCCTCCAACGGGCGCCAATTTGCATCTGGCGGTGGAGAAAGTACCGCGACGGCGCGCGGAGCGCCGCCGGATGTATGACGGCCTTGTCACCGTGGCCGAATGTGCGAGAACCCGGATTCCAGATGGTCCACTACCGGGTCTGTGCGAGGGCTCCGCTTAAGTGCTGGCGGTGTGAAGCGGCTTTCTTTGCCTACTTTCTTTGCCGCGGCAAAGAAAGTAGGTGCCGCCCCGCACAGGGGCAACGCAAATAGACCACCGCGACCTCAAGGAAAGGCCAAAGGCCAAACCCAAAACCGCACCCCCGCACCAAAAACAAGAGATAGCCCGCAATAACCCTTCTTTTCGACCCATCGCGCCGCAGGCAAATAAACAACAATCACCCTCACCAGCACTAAAGGCAAGCAAAGCAAACCTCATGGCAACCACGACCGCAAACCAGCAAGCCGCGCCCGCTTCCCCGGGCCCCTTGAAGCGCATCATCCTGATCGTGCTCATCGCGATCATTGCCGCGGGCGCAGCCGGCGCGGGGGTGTGGTTCTTCATGTCCAAGCGCGCCCCCGCAGCCGGGTCGGCGGAAACCGCCAGCGCGCCGGCGCCGCTCGCCGCGCCGCTGTTCTTCCCGCTCGAATCGATGACCGTCAACCTGCAATCGGACGACGGCCAGCCGCACTTCCTGCGCATCGGCCTGACGCTCAAACTCACCGACGCGAAGACCCAGCAGGAACTCACCGAACACATGCCCGAAGTGCGCAGCCGCATCCTGCTCGCATTGTCGAACAAGCACCCTGAAGAACTCGCGCCGCTCGAAGGCAAGCGCGCCCTCGCCACGGAACTTCAGATGCTGATCGAACAGCCGACCGACAAGGGTGCCGCGCCGATCCATGTCCAGGACGTGCTGTTCACCGAATTCGTCGTGCAGTGACGCCGGTCGTGACGTTAATCAGCGCTGCCATCATCAACCGCCACGGGATGCACGAGGAATAAGGAATGGGCCACGAAGAGTTCATGTCCCAGGAGGAGGTCGATGCCCTCCTCAAGGGCGTAACCGGCGAAACCGACTCGGAAGCCGAGCAAAGCGACCGTGCGGGCGTACGGCCCTACAACATCGCGACGCAGGAACGCATTGTCCGCGGCCGGATGCCCGGCCTCGAAATTATCAACGACCGTTTCGCGCGTCTGTTGCGCGTCGGTATCTTCAACTTCATGCGGCGCTCGGCGGAAATCTCCGTCGGTCCGGTGAAGGTGCAGAAGTACAGCGAATTCACCCGCAACCTGCCGATCCCGACCAATCTGAACCTGGTCCACGTGAAGCCGTTACGCGGCACGTCGCTGTTCGTGTTCGATCCGAACCTGGTGTTCTTCGTGGTCGACAACCTGTTCGGCGGCGACGGGCGTTTCCATACTCGCGTCGAAGGGCGCGACTTCACGCAGACCGAGCAGCGCATCATCAACAAGCTGCTCAACCTGGTGTTCGACAACTACACGGCGTCGTGGAAAAGCGTACGTCCGTTGCAGTTCGAATACGTGCGCTCTGAAATGCACACGCAGTTCGCCAACGTGGCGACGCCGAACGAAATCGTCATCGTCACGCAGTTCTCGATCGAGTTCGGCACGACCGGCGGCACGCTGCACATCTGCATGCCGTACTCGATGATCGAGCCGATCCGCGACATTCTCTCGTCGCCGATCCAGGGCGAGGCGCTCGAAGTCGACCGCCGCTGGGTCCGCGTGCTGTCGCAGCAGGTGCAGGCAGCGGAAGTGGAGCTGACCGCCGACCTCGCGAAGGTGCCGGTCACGTTCGAACAGATCCTGAACATGCGCAAAGGCGATGTTTTGCCGATCAACATTCCCGAACACATCACGGCGAAAGTCGATGGCGTGCCGGTAATGGAGTGCGGCTACGGAATTTTCAATGGTCAGTACGCGTTGCGGGTCCAGAAGATGATCAGCGCAGCCGACACGATGAAGGAAGGTGGATATGAGTGACCTGAACGCAAAACCCGAGGCTGAACTGGCCGCCGGCGAGCCGCAACTGGCCGCCGACGCCGCCGCTGCCGAAGACGACGCGGCCATGGCGGACTGGGCCAGCGCGCTGGCCGAGCAGAACGACAATACGGAAGTCAGCGCGACCACGGCCGGCGTGTTCCAGCCGCTGTCGAAAGTCGAGCCGACCTCGACGCGCAACGACATCGACATGATCCTGGACATTCCAGTTCAGATGACCGTCGAACTCGGCCGCACCAAGATCGCGATCCGCAACCTGCTGCAACTCGCCCAGGGTTCGGTGGTGGAACTGGACGGCATGGCCGGCGAACCAATGGACGTGCTGGTCAACGGCTGCCTGATCGCGCAGGGCGAGGTGGTGGTGGTGAACGACAAGTTCGGTATCCGCCTGACCGACATCATCACGCCGTCCGAACGTATCCGGAAGCTGAATCGATGAAACGCGTTGCCGGTCGCGCCGCGTCGCGCACTGTCCCGACTTGCGCCGCACTGGCTGCGAACGTCGCGGCGATGGTATCCGCCTCAACGTCGTTGTTCTTGCTGCTCACACCCTCGGCCGCTCACGCGGCGGATATGAACGCGGTCAACAACGCCGCGAAAATCGCCTCGGGCGTCGGTGCGGGTACTGCCGTTCCGGCGCTCGGCGTCGGCGCAGTGTTGCAGACCATTGTCGGCCTGCTGGTCGTGATCGGTCTGGTGTTCGGTTGTGCATGGCTCGCTCGCCGCCTCGGCCTGCAGCCGGCGAATCGCGGCGGCCTTGTGAAAACCATCGGCGGCGCCTCGCTCGGCGGCAAGGAGCGGGTCGCGGTGGTCGAGATCGGCGATACGTGGCTCGTGCTCGGCGCGGCGCCCGGCAATGTCCGCCTGCTTCACACCATGCCGGCAGGCTCGGCCGCCGTCGATCCGCTCAGCGCCACGCAGCCCGGCACAGCCGGTGCGTCAGGCGCAAGCGCTGCTCTGCCGGGCACCTTCGGCCAGCGTTTTCGCGATGCCTTGAAGGGCGAAGTCGGTAAACGTTTCAACGGGCAAGGCGGCGGGGTTCGGTAATGCAGTTCAGTCTTCCATCGGCGCGTCACGCGCAATCCGCCCGTATGTTCAGCACCGTCCCGACGAAAGTGATCTCCATGCTCGGCCGCGCGCTGCGCCGTGTCGCGCCGGTCGCGCTGCCGGCGCTGCTGCTCGCGCTGCCGACGCTGTCGTTCGCCCAGGCAGCCGGCTTGCCGGCCTTCAACACGAGCCCCGGCCCGAACGGCGGCACGACGTACTCGCTGAGTGTGCAGACCATGCTGCTGCTCACGATGCTGTCGTTCCTGCCGGCAATGGTGCTGATGATGACGAGCTTCACGCGCATCATCATCGTGCTCTCGCTGCTGCGCCAGGCGCTCGGCACGACCACGACGCCGCCTAACCAGGTGCTGGTCGGGCTCGCGCTGTTCCTCACGCTGTTCGTCATGTCACCGGTGCTCGACAAGGCCTACACCGACGGCTACAAGCCGTTCTCCGACGGGTCGATCCCGATGGAGACCGCGGTCAATCGCGGTCTCGCGCCGTTCAAGACGTTCATGCTGCGCCAGACCCGCGAAAGCGACCTCGCCCTGTTCGCGCGCATCTCGCACGCCGCGCCCATGCAAGGTCCGGAAGACGTGCCGCTGTCGCTGCTGGTGCCCTCGTTCGTGACTAGCGAACTGAAAACCGGCTTCCAGATCGGCTTTACGATTTTCATCCCGTTCCTCATCATCGATATGGTGGTGGCGAGCGTGCTGATGTCGATGGGTATGATGATGGTGTCGCCCGCGACCATTTCGCTGCCGTTCAAGCTGATGCTGTTCGTGCTGGTCGACGGCTGGCAGTTGCTGCTCGGCTCGCTCGCGCAGAGCTTTGTTTAACCGTGCTTTTTAACGGCGTTTTTAACCACGCCTCGCACCCTTCACGCTTCCGGTCCCAACGCCATGAATCAAGAATCCGTCATGACGCTCGCGCACCAGGCCATGTACGTCGGCCTGCTGCTCGCCGCGCCGCTGCTGCTGGTCGCGCTGGTGGTCGGTCTGGTGGTGAGCCTGTTCCAGGCCGCCACGCAGATCAATGAAAGCACGCTGTCGTTCATCCCGAAGCTGCTGGCGATTGCCGTCACGATGGTGATCGCCGGCCCGTGGATGCTGACGACCATACTCGACTATCTGCGCCAGACGCTCACCAACATTCCGACGCTCGTCAACTGAGCGCGGCGCCGGTCACTTCCCCTTCCCCGCCGCGATGTTTTCCGTCACCTACGCGCAACTGAACGCCTGGCTCACCGCGTTCCTGTGGCCGTTCGTGCGCATTCTCGCGCTGGTCGCCACCGCGCCGGTGCTCGGCAACCGCTCGCTGCCGATCCGCGTGAAGATCGGCCTCGCGGCCTTCGTCACGATCATCGTCGCGCCGACGCTCGGCGCGCTGCCGCAAGTCACGGTGTTTTCCGCCGAAGGCGTGTGGATCATCGTCAACCAGTTCCTGATCGGCATTGCGCTCGGCATGACCATGCAGATCGTGTTTCAGGCGATCAGTGCGACCGGCGACTTTGTCGGCCTCGGCATGGGGCTCGGCTTTGCGACCTTCTTCGATTCGCAGGCAAGCAGTTCTAGCCAGGTGCTGTCGAGCTATATGAACACCATCGCCATGCTGGTGTTTCTGGTGATCGACGGCCATTTGCAGATGATCAGCGCACTGCTCGCCACGTTCCAGTCGGTGCCGGTCTCGGCGAACATTCTCGGCGCGCCCGGCTGGCGTACGCTGGCAAATTTCGGCAGCACCGTGTTTTCAGCGGGACTGCTGCTGTCGCTGCCGGTGGTGGTCGCGCTCCTCATCACCAACCTCGCGCTAGGCATTCTGAATCGCGCCGCGCCGCAGATCGGCGTGTTCCAGATCGGCTTTCCGCTCACCATGCTGATCGGCATGCTGCTTCTGCAACTGATGACCCCGAATATGATTCCGTTCTTCATGCGGCTGTTTGATGTTGGGATTGATCAGATGGGGCGGGTGGCGGCGGGGTTCAGGTAGTGAGGCTTGAATAAGGGCGCTACGTGGCCTTTGAATCGCTACCTTGTAGCGAGTCCGTAATCTTTATGCCCGCCCAGAGCGGGCATTTTTTCGCGCGTAATCCAAACTGAAGTGACTTGCTTTGCGCGCGGTATTGCATCCGCGTCTGCACAGGCAGTATAGGTCGCCGTCTTAGGTCGCGACTTCCATGCTTCCGACAAAAAATGCGACTGTCTGCGGCGGCGCCTCTTTGGCCCACATCAGGCATCGACAAATCGTTACAAAAATATCCGTCTTTTCGGACTTATCGGATACCTGATCTCGTTGGAATTTGCCGAAATGTACTACGGCATAGGTGTGCTCAGCTATGGCACACGATCCCGTACATGTTGGCTCATTCCATAAGGGGGCGTTGAGAATGCCGGGACAGGAAAAGAACGAAACAACGCATCTGTTTGCAACCTTCGGTGAGCCGGGATACAGGCGTACGCGCATCGACGGAGACAAGACCCATGCGTAAGGCGCTCGTGGTGCAAGGCAGCCCGACAACGACAGGCGGCCTCGTCATTGGTGGCTCGGCCACTCAGCAACTATGTGATGGCCAGCCTTAATCCCGGATGTTTTTACTGGATCGACGACATCGCGGTGGCGGCGAGCAGTGTTGCATCCACCATCGACAATTAATGGCTGGCGACAGGCATCTATGACGAACAGGTGCGCGGCATAACGACGTTGGTGAACCTCGAAGGCTATCCGTACTTCGTCGAATCGGCTGACGGCCGGACTGTTTCAGGGCGACTTGATGAAGACGGCCGCATGCCGCGCGTCCGCGCAGATGCAGCCGCCAACTACAGAGTGTATTGGGGGGACGAAGCCCTTGCGAGACAGGAAGGAGTCTGAACAATGCCGAACAAGATGACCGTGGTGAAAACCAATTCGACGCCGAATTCGATCAAGGAAGTGCAACTAAAGGCACTGACTTTTCGGCAGTTGTGGGATAACTATCCATCAGGCGCCCCTTACGATAGTCCAGCCTATCGCGACCAATGCGCTATTCGGATGAGTGTGACATTTCACCGTGTCGGCGTCGAAATGAAGTCATTTTCACAGAAATTGGTTAAACGGCTCTCCGGCCAGCCATCCATTGGCCGGATCATGCTTGATGGCAAAGCCACTGCGACGCGAGCCGACGAATTAGGCGAGTGGTTGCAATTGCGTCCGTTTGCGGGACTTCCAAAGGCCGAAGATATAACAGGTGCCGATTGGGAATCAAAGGTCAAGGGCCGCACCGGTATCATTCAATTTTCCCGGTATTGGACGCGCGATGGCGAAAACGTAGGCAACGCAAGCGGTGGGCACATTGATCTTTGGAACGGTTCACGACTCACGATCAGCGGCTTTTTTGACGGCGTAGCGACTATTGTGGGCATCCAGTCATTTCGGCAGGGGGCAAGCGTGGCTTCGGATCTGAGTTACTCCGATCTGCGTGGCTCAAAATCAATCCTGTTCTGGGAGATCAAGTGAAGCGCTTTGGTGTCTCGCTGGTCGGTTCTTTTGGCGGTCTATTCCTGACATGGGCATGTTTATATGCATTCAGTCACACTCAATGGCCACGTCATTCCAATGGGTCCATAGCCAGGTGCCATGAACTCGGTAAATGCGCTGTCTCGTGGTGGGACACGGCGCTTCTTCTCGCATACTTGTTGGGGCCGGCAATGCTTCTGGGTGTTGTCAATGCAGCAGCATGGAAGCGCTGGTCTGCCTTGAAATGGGCCGGTTGGTTTTCTGGGATATCGATCTTGACGGTCGCGTTATATGCGACTGATTACATCTCAGCGGGCTTTTAGTTTTTTCGTCGGTTGGGCCAGCACCAGCATCCGCTGCACAATGCAGCGCACGCAAAAACAAGAAGGGCGGACCCGGCTCACACCGGCTCCGCCCTTCTCCGTTTCAGACTACTCGTGCTATCAGTTCAGGTACTGGAACAGCGAGATATTCTGAATCTTCGCGAACGCCTGCTGCGCCGCTTGCAATGCAGCCTGCGTCATCGTGTACTTGCCGATCGTCTTGACCATGTCGGTCTGCGTCAGATCCGCCAAATTGCTCGAGGTCTGCAGCGTGTTGGTTTGCGTGACCGTCTGCAATGCCTGCACTTCCTGCTCGCGGCCACCCACCGCCGCTTGCGCCGTCACGACGTTGTTCATCGTGTTCTCGAGCTGGGCCATGCTGGTGGTCAGCGCGCTCTGGAAGCTGGCCGTCGAGGCGCCGCCCGACACCGGCGTTTGCAGCGTGGTGATCAACTGGCTCAGATTGGCGAACACGTCCATGCTGCCTTGCGTGGCCGGCGTCACCGTGAAGCTGTCGCCGGCGTTCGGCGCACCGGTGATCGTCACCGACTGGCCGCCGAGCGTGATGGCCGAACCGGCGGTGAATGCCTGCGGCGCACTCGTGGTCACCGCGCCGGTAGCCGGATCGGTCTGGCTCACGGTGTAGGTGGTCGCCGACGAAAAATTGATCGAATATTTGTCCGCGTTGGTCGGGTCGGTCGGGTTGTTCAGGCTCACCGAGCTGATCACGCCCGTGCCGGTGTTACCTGTCGTCGCGGCCGGCACCGCACTCGTGCCGATCGGCGCCACGCTGCCGAAGATCGAAATGCCGTTGTCGCCGGTCTGCACGACGTGCGAGTCGGTGATCTGCACGACGGGCGTGCCGGTGTCGCCGGAATAGGTCACGACGCCGGCCGAATTCGTGGTGTACGGCTGCGCGCTGCTTTGATAACCGGCGAACAGGTAGTTGCCCTGCGGATCGGTCGAATTGGCGAGCGTCATCAGCTGGCTGCGCAAGCTTTGCAGCTGCGTCGCGATCGAACCGCGGTCGCCGTCGTTCAGCGAGCCGTCGCCGGCGCGCAGCACCAGCGTATGAATGGTCTGCAGCACGGTGTTGACGCTGCCGAGCGTGGTGTCTTCCTGCTGCAGCGAGGCGAGCGCAGTGCCCTGATTGGTGGTGTATTGCGACAGGGTCGTCGCCGTCGAACTCAGCTGCACCGCCTGTGCCGCGCCGAGCGGATTGTCCGACGGCGTGGAGAGGCTCACGCCGCTCGAAATCTCGGCATACAACTGCGACAGTTGAGCTTGCTGATCGCTCATTGTCGCAACGTTCATGTTGAAATACTGCGTGCTGGAGATGCGCATTGTCAACGCCTCACTGGAAGATGCCGAGTATCGTCTGGAACAGGGTCTGCGCGGTCTGGATGACCTTGCTGTTCGCCTGATACAGCTGCTGATACTGAAGCAGGTTGGCTGCTTCTTCGTTGATGTTCACGCCCGAAACCGACTGCTGCGCGGTGGTGATCTGCGTCACCAGCGAGCTCTGCGCCGTGCTCGAGGTCTGGATCTGGTTGGTCTGGTTGCCGATATTGTTGACGTAGTTCGCATACGCGCCCGTCAGCGTGACCGTGCCGCCCGACATCGCTTTGGCGGTGGACAGGTTCGACAACGCCAGCGCGTTGCGGCCGTCGTTGGTCGCGCCGGTGTTCGGGCCGATGGTGAACTTGTCGCCGGCAGCCGGTGCGTTGCTGATCGTCACCGACACATTGTTCATCTGGCCGGCGGTCGCGTTGTTGATCGTGAGCGTGGCGCCGGTAGCCGACGAATACGGCACCACGGTCGCCGCGCTGGCGATCGTGTACGTGGTGGGAGGCGTACCGGCCACCGTCACCGTCGAACCGGCCGGGAAGCCGGACAGGCCCGTGCCGTCGTACGACAGCGTGGTGGTCGAGTTCGGCATGGTGTAGCCGGCCGTCACCGTGCCCTGCGTAATCGTGGCGGTGCCGGTGTTGCTCGCGGCGGCGGCGGCCAGCACGGGTGCGGCGGCGGCGATCGCCGATGCGTCGGTGGTGGCGGTCGCGAAACTGTTCAGCGCGCCGCGCGTCGGCTCGACGGTGAACGAGTCGCCGGCGTTCATCGTGCCAGTGGTCGAGAAATTCAGGCCGTTGATCGGCTGGCTCAGGTTAGTTGCCGAACCCACCACGGTGCCCGTCGAATTGTCGGTCAGCGTGTAAGTGGTGCCGTTGTAGGCCAGCGTGTAGTCGCCGGTGGTCGGCTGAGTGGGGTCCGCGAACGACACGTTCAGCGACGCATTGCCGGTATTCTGCGTGTTCGCGTAGACCGTTGGGCCGCCCACCGAGAACAGCGCGCCACCTTTGGCGCCGGCAAGCGTGATACCCAACCCGTTTTGCGCGTTGACCTGCGCGGAAAAGCTCACCGCAATCGCGCCGAGTTGCGCCTCGCCCGGATCGAGCGTCTGGCTGCGGAACGCGAGCAGGCCGCCGAGCGTGCCGCCGTCGATCTTGCTGTCGGGCAGGTTCTGCGGCGCCGCCGCCGGGTTCGCGCCGGCCTGGCCGAGATACTGCACGGACAGTTCACTGGTGTCGCCGGTGGAAGGCGCGGTGCCCAGGTTGTAGCTGTTGGCGGACGACACGAGCGGCTGGCCATTGCTCATGAACACACTGTAGCTGCCGTTGCTGTTGACCACGTTCACGCCGATCAACTGCGACAGGTTGGACACGGCGAGATCGCGCTGGTCCAGCAACTGGTTCGGCGGCTGCCCCTGCGTGCTGGCCTGGGCGATCTGTCCGTTCAACTGCGCGATCTGCTGCGAGTAGCTGTTGATCTGCGAAACGGTATTGGTGAGCTGCGTGTTGACGCTCTGGCGCAGCGCGTCGTATTGCTGACCCGCGGCGTTGATCTGGTTCACCAGCGTCTGCGCGCCGCTCATCGCGGTCTGGCGCGTCGCCAGGCTCGACGCATTGTTCGAGACGTTCTGCAAGCCGGTGAAATAGCTGGTGATCGCGCTCGCAATCCCGGCAGTCGGACTGCCGATCAGATTGTTCAGTTGCGAAATCAGCGTGTTGTACGTCGACAGCGAACTGCCCGACGACTGCGCGTTGTTCAGCTCAGTGGTCAGATACTGGCTGTACTGGCGCGTCACGGTCGTGGTCGAGACGCCTTGCGGCAGATAGCCCGAGCCCGTGTACTGGCCACCGCTTTCCGCATACACCGGATTTTCGATGGTGTAGCCTGGCGTCGACGCGTTGCTGATGTTCTGGCCGGTCGTCGTGAGCCCCCACTGGGCTGCATTGAGTCCACTGAGGCCGAGATTGATGAGATTGGACATGCGTCATCCTGAAGGGCGACACCGTACACATGCCGCCGCGTTACCTGAACATTCTGTTTAACGGCCTCAACAGGGAAAAATTGAGGTCATCCCGATGTGTGTTCGACGTTTGTTTCAACGCTTGCGGCTAGCCCGCCTGGCTTGTCACTCATCGCGCGCAGGCTTGCGGACGGTGTGAAAACGGGGTGCTCGAGCACCTGGTGACGGACCGGCCAGGCAAACGTTGCGCGAACAGGCCCGCTCACGCAGCGCCGATCCTGCATTGCAGTCAGCGCACCAGCGAACGGCGCTTCATTTCGAGCTGCGTGATCAGACGTTGCAGCGTGTTTTCCGCACTGCCCGGCAGCGTCAGAAAGCGAAAGCCGAGTTGATAACGCTGCGTGCCGTTGGGCAGCGCGGTGGAGCGATGCGACACGAGCTGCAGATCGAGCGAAAGCCGGCCGAGCGCGCCGAGCGCCAGTTCGCAATCCATCAGGCGCGTGCCCATCGGCAATTCGGCCACGCGTTCGTCGGTGGTGCGCATGCCGACGCCGCCAAGCGAGAGGTCGTGAACCTCGAAGCGGAATTTGTCGCCTTCGGGCAGAAGGCCGGTGCACATGTACGGGTCGAGAATCGGCGCATCGACGCGGAAATACTCGCGGCGCTGCACGTAAAACAGCACCTCGGGGAAGTCGGCCTCGAACGCGGGCAGTCCTTCGAAACGGGTTTCGCGCGGCGTGTTGGTGGCGAATTCCACGCGCACGCCGTCCGGCTGCGCGTGGAACTGACTGCGCGGCGCACCAAGCAGGCCTTTGTTCTGATCGGACAGTGCGCCCCAATCGAACGTGAAGGTGCGCCCGCGCACGTCGACGTCGAGCAGACGGGTCACGAGTTGTCCGCCCGGGTACTGAACGGTTAGGAAATCGCCGCGATTGACGAGATTGCGCAACTGAACGCCGATCTCCAGCGGGTTGCGACGGCCAAAATCATTGGCGCTTTCGTCGGTCGGTTCGTGCGGCTGACCGTGCGTGTCGGTCTGGCCGTTCGACTGGTTAGTATCCATGGGCTTGCCGGTATGCTTGTTCTTGCAGGCGCGTGCCAAGGCTCCTGCCGGGGCTTTCGCGCGGTCTTCATCGAAGCCGCAGCACGCGCGTCAAACCGGACATTACAACGCTTTCCGGTCCTGGGTGTAACTGATTAGCGGCAGCGTCCGGACAAAATTTAGGGGCGTGCGATGAATTATTTACGCAAACGGTGAAAACCGCATTATGCCTCTCGCGGGTAGGCCGGCCGCCCACGGCGACCGGCCCCGTCCGTCTTTTCATGCACCTGGCCCCGTCGCGTGCATGGCTTTGATCCGATGGAATGCCCGGATAGTTCGAACTGCGTGACGGCCGTTCAGCCCATTTTCTGCATGATGGACATCAGTTTTTTCGCGTAATGCGGATCCGTGGCGTAACCGGCGCGCTGCATGCCGTTGGCGAAACCGCTCACGTCATGGGCCGAATTGATCACTTGCGCGTAACGCGGATTGCCCTTGAGCAGGCTCGCGTAGTCGGTCATGGCTTCCTGATACGAGTCGTACGCACGGAATTTTTCGACGGTGCGCTGCGGCTTGCCGTTCACATATTCAGTCGTGACCGTCGACACGGTCTTGCCGGTCCAGTCCTTGGTCGCCTTGATGCCGAACACATTGTGGCTGGTCGAACCGTCCGCCTTCCTGATCTCGCTCTTGCCCCAGCCCGATTCGAGCGCAGCCTGACCGATGATGAAACGCGCCGG
Organism: Paraburkholderia sp. USG1; assembly: GCF_031570135.1. Lineage (NCBI taxonomy): Bacteria > Pseudomonadati > Pseudomonadota > Betaproteobacteria > Burkholderiales > Burkholderiaceae > Paraburkholderia > Paraburkholderia sp. USG1. The sequence goes on from NZ_JAMWXW010000010.1 coordinate 102,562, forward strand.
AATACCGGTCGCCGCGCTGGCGGCCTGGGCAGGCCCGGCGAGCTTATCGACGAAAGCGTCGACCTTCGGCGAACTGCCGTCGCCCTTGAGCGGCGGAGTGAGCGCGCTGTTGGCCGAATAGCCTTTGCCCATTGCCAGCTGCCCGTTGGCCTGGGCATTGCCGTATGCTTTGGCGAGCGCGTTCAGCGCGGCGGTCTGGCCTTCGTCGCCGCCGCTGCTGCCGCCGCCCAACGCGTTGGCCATGCCGGCGAGACCCCCTGCACCTGCCGCACCGCCTCCCACCTGCATGCCCTGGTTGCGCATCAGTTGCTTGAGCATCGCGTCAGCCACGCCAATACCCTTTTGCGAAAGCTGCTGCGATAACTGCTGATCCATCATCGACGTGAAGGTGGCGCTGTCGTGCGAATCGAACGGACCGTCTTGCGGGGTCGCGTCGCGCATGCTCTTCAGCATCATCTGCGTGAACACCGCGTCGAACTGTTGCGCGGCCATCTTCATGCCGGCTTGCGGGGATGCCTTGGCCTGCGCGCTCAGCTTCGCGAAGCCCTGCACGTCGAGCGCGAAGCGCTGGGTCAGGTCGTTCGCCGAAGCGGCGGAATTGGTCGTATCCGAATTCATCCTGTGTCTTCCTTAGATGATTTCCAGGTCGGCGCGCAAAGCGCCCGCCGCTTTCATCGCCTGCAGGATCGACATCAGATCCGCGGGCGTCGCACCCAATGCATTGAGCGCCTTCACCACCTCGGCGAGATTGGCGCCGGCGGTCACCAGCTTCAGTGCGCCGTTGTCCTGCTTCATCTGGATCTGCGACTGCTTGGCCACCACCGTCTGGCCGTTGGAGAACGCACCCGGCTGGCTCACCACCGGCTGCGTATTGATCACGACCGAGAGGTTGCCGTGCGCCACCGCGCAGTTCTGCAGCGTGACCATCTGATTCATCACGATCGAGCCGGTGCGCGCGTTCAGGATCACCTTCGCGGCGGCTTGCGCCGGCTTGACGTCGAGGTTCTGCAATTGCGCCATGAAGGCGACCTGCTGTTCCGGATCGCTCGGCGCGTGCAGCTGGATCGTGCGGCCGTCGAGCGCGGTCGCCGTACCGCTGCCGAACGCATTGTTCACGGCGGCCACCACGCGCTGCGTGGTGTCGTAGTCCATGTCGTTCAGGTCGAGCTGCATCGTGCCGGCTTGCGACACCGAAGTCGGCACCGCGCGCTCGACGATCGCGCCGCCGGCAATGCGCCCAGCGGCCAGCGTGTTCACCTGCACCTTGCTGCCGTTCGCGCTGGCGCCCGCGCCGCCGACGGCGAGATTGCCCTGGCCGAGCGCATACACCTGGCCGTCGGCGCCCTTCAGCGGCGTGAGCAGCAGCGTGCCGCCGCGCAAGCTCTTGGCATTGCCGAGCGAGGACACCGTCACGTCGATCGCTTCGCCGGGACGTGCAAACGGCGGCAACACCGCCGTCACCATCACCGCCGCGACGTTCTTCAACTGGATGTTCGACAGCGACGACTGCTGGTTGGTCGAGCCCGCCGCCTGATTGTTGATCGAGATGCCGAGGTTCGCCAGCATGTTGGCGAGTGTCTGCGTGGTGAACGGCGTCTGCGTGGTCTGGTCGCCCGTGCCGTCGAGTCCGACGACGAGGCCGTAGCCGATCAGCGGATTGTCGCGCACGCCCTGAATCTGCACGAGATCCTTCAGACGCTCGGCGTGCGCCGGCGTCGCCACCGGCAACGCCGCGCAAGCGAGCGCGAGCAGCGCCGCGGCACGGCCGAGCTGAACGAATCGCATAAAGCGGTTAAGGCGGCCGGAGCGAAAGAAGACGGTACGCATGATCACCACGGCGACACGTTGAGGAAGAAGCGCTGCAACCAGCCCATGTTTTCGGCTTCGTTGAGATAGCCCTTCGCGGAGTATTCGATCTTCGCGTCGGCCACCTGGGTCGAGTAGACGGCGTTCAGGTTGGAGATCGTGTTCGGATTCACCACGCCGGAAAAGCGCACGAATTCATCGCCCTGGTTGATCAGCATCTGCTTTTCGCCGCTCACCATCAGGTTGCCGTTCGGCAGCACGCCCGTCACCGTCACGGTGATCGTGCCGTTAAACGTATTCGACGCGTTCGCGCCGCCGGTGCCGCTGAACACATTGGCGCCCGTGGCGCTCAGATTGGTCTTGCCGAACAGGCCACCAAGGAAACCCGCCGTCGGCACGTTGAAGTTGGTGTTGCCCGAGCGGTTCGCGTTGGCGCCCGAGGACTTCGTTGCGTTGACGTTTTCCTGAATCACGATGGTCAGGATGTCGCCGACATTGCGCGGGCGCTGGTCTTCGAACAACGGCCGGCCTGCGTAACCGGGGTTGAAGATCGAGCCCGGCGACTGCGCTTGCGGCGGCATCGGCGGCAGCGCCGTCATCGGCTGCTGCGTGATCGGCTGCTTGGGCACGAGGCCGCAGCCACCCAGGGCCGCGAGCAGCGTGAGCTGCACGAGCGCCTGCGCGGTGCGCGAATGAACCGGATTGCGAGTGAAGTGCGACATCTTGATTACTGCCTTTCGAGAAAACGCCGGGCCGCCCCAGGTTTTCGCGCCCGCCCTCGGGGGGACGGGCGCGAAGCGGCAGGGTGGCGGGCGCTATTCATTTCCAGTCCCTTGAGCCTTAAACCTGCATCTGGCTCAGGGTCTGCAGCATCTGGTCGGAGGTCGTCACGGCCTTGCTGTTGATTTCGTAAGCGCGCTGCGTCTGGATCATGTTCACCAGTTCCTGCACCACGTTCACGTTCGATGCTTCCACGTACCCCTGATTCAGCGTGCCGGCACCGTTCAGGCCCGGCTGCGCGACGTTCGGCGCGCCCGACGAAGCGGTCTCCGCGAACAGGTTTTCACCCTTCGCGTCGAGGCCGGCCGGGTTGATGAAAGTCGCGACCTGCATGGAGCCGAGCTGCTGGCTGTTGGTCGAACCGGCAACGGTGATCGACACCACCCCGTCGCTGCCGATGGTGAGCGAGGTCGCGTTGTTCGGGATCGTGATGCCCGGAATCACCTGATAGCCGCTCGAGGTCACGAGCTGGCCTTGCGCGTTGGTCTGGAACGAGCCGTCGCGGGTATAGGCGGTCGTGCCGTCGGGCATCTGCACCTGGAAAAAGCCCTGGCCATTGATCGCGACGTCTTTCGAGTTGCCGGTCTGCTGCAGGTTGCCCTGCGTATACAGACGTTCGGTGGCGACCTGCTGCACCCCCGTGCCGAGCTGGATGCCGGACGGCAGTTCGGTGTTCTGCGTCGAATTCGCGCCCGGCTGGCGGATGGTCTGATACAGCAGATCCTCGAACACCGCGCGCGAGCCCTTGAAACCGTTGGTGCTGACGTTCGCGAGGTTGTTCGAGATCACGTCCATCTGCGCCTGCTGCGCATTCATGCCGGTTGCGGCGATGTAGAGTGAGCGATTCACTATTCTTCTCCAAGGCGCCTGAGCGCCCGTTAGCTAAAGCTGAGCAACTGGTTGGCGGACTGGTCGTTCTTGTCGGCGCTTTCCAGCAGCTTGGTCTGCATCTGGAACTGGCGTGCGTTGGTGATCATCGAGACCATCGCGCTCACCGGATTCACGTTGCTGCCCTCCAGCGACGCCGGCGCCAGCGTGACGGTCTGATCGGCATCGGCGGGGTTGCCGTCGCCGGTACGAAAGAGGCCATCGTCGCCGCGCGTCATGGTTTGCGGATCCGGATTCACCAGCTTCAGCTGATCCACCGTCACCACCGCGGTGGGCGGATCGCCCGGCGTCAGCGCGGACACTGTGCCGTCCTTGCCGATGGTGATCTCCGCGCCCGGCGGCACCGAGACCGGGCCGCCGTTGCCGAGCACCACCTGATTGGTGGCGTTCACCAACTGGCCGTTTTCGTCGATATGCAGATTGCCGGCGCGCGTGTAGGCCTCGCCGCCGTCGGTGGTTTGCACCGCCAGCCAGCCCGGCCCCTGAATCGCCACGTCGAGCGGATTGCCCGTCTGCTGGATCGGCCCCGGCGTGTAGTCCGCGCCCGGCGTCGACGACAGCACGAAGGTGCGGGTGGTGTTGTCGTTGATCGAACTGCCGTCGCCGAACGACATCGGCACGGCACGGAAAGTCGCCAGTTGCGCGCGAAAACCGGTGGTCGATGCGTTGGCCAGGTTGTTCGCGACGATAGCCTGCTGTTCGAGCGCTTGCGTGCTGCCCGACATCGCGGTGTAGATCAGCCGATCCATGATGGGTGGTCCCGGTCGCTTACAGGTTGATCAGGGTCTGGTCGACCGTCTGCTGGGTCTTGATCGTCTGCGCATTCGCCTGATAGTTGCGCTGCGCGGTGATCAGGTCCACCAGTTCGCTCGTCAGATCGACGTTCGAGTTCTCCACCGCGCCGCCTTGCAGTACGCCGTGATTGGTCGAGCCCGGAGCCGAAATCTGCGCGACGCCGGATTGCGAGGTCTGCTGGAATTCGTTGTTGCCGAGGTTCACGAGACCGTTCTGGTTCGAGAAGTTCGCCAGCACGATCTGGCCGAGCGCCGCGGTTTGCTGGTTCGAATAGTTGCCGGTCAGCGTGCCGTCGGCGCCGATCGTGAAGCTCGTCAGCGTGCCGGCTGCGTAGCCGTCGGGCTGCAGCGAGTTCACGCCGTCCTTGCCGCCGTACTGCGTCGTGCCGGCGATGTTCAGCGTCAGATTCTGCGGCGTCGACGAACCGTCGGTGGTCGGGATCTGGAAGTTGTAGGCGAACGGCGTGGTGGTCGCGGTGCCGGCTGCGTCCGTCGTGCCGAGCAGCGTGCCCGACGAATTGAAGTTCGCGTGGCCGATCAGTTGCGCCGTGCCCGTCGAAGTGCCTGCATACACGTTCCATGTGCCGGCCGAGGTCTTGGCAAAGTACATGTTGACCGTCTGCGAGCCGCCGAGCGAGTCGTAGACCGTCGTGCTGGTCGAGTAGTTGTAGGTCGACGAGCTGTTCTGGTTGAATGCCACGGGCGTCGGCGCGATCGCGACGCTGTCGCCAGTAGCCGGCGTGCCGTTGAACGTGATGGTCTGGCCGTTCCCCAGCGAGATCGCCGTGCCCGCCGTGTACGTCGCGGCAGCGGACGTCGTGCCGAGCGTGGTGTCGGTGACCGTGTAGGTTGTCGGGGTCGTAAAGTTGACGGTGTAGCTGTCGTTGTTCGTGCCCGAAGCCGTGTTCGTGATGGTCGCGCCGGGCGTCGTGAGCGTGCTGCCCGTGACGAGCGTCGGCGTCACGGCCGGCGTGCCGAGCATCAGCGGATCCTGCGCATTCAGGTTCAGGCCGGCGACGATCTTGGTGGTCGCTTGCGGCGCGATGTTCGCGGTCGGCACGGTGAGCGGCACGGTTTGCGCGGTGTTGATGATGCCCGAACTGTTCGCGGCGTAGCCCATCAGTTGCAGGCCTTGCGCGTTGGTGATGAAGCCGTTCTTGTCGAGCTGGAACACGCCGTTGCGCGAGTACACCAGCGAGCCGTTGTTCGACAGCTGGAAGAAGCCATTGCCGTTGATCGCGACGTCGAGCGCCTGGTTGGTGCTCGTGATCGTGCCTTGCGAGAACTGCTGCTGCACGTCGGCGAGCTTCGTGCCGATGCCGATCTGGTTGCCCACCGCCGTCGCCACCGAATTGGCGTACATGTCGGCGAACTGCGCAGCGCCGCTCTTGAAGCCAACCGTGTTCGCGTTGGCAATGTTGTTGCCGATCACATCGAGATCGCTCGACGATGCCGACAAACCGCTCAAACCTTGTTGGTAACCCATGACGGTCTCCGTATCTGGAAAGTCGTGACTGACTGAATCTGAATCAGAGGATGGCGGCGACGCTGGTCAAACCGACCGTCGAGCCGTTCGACAACACGAGGCCCGGCGTGCCGTTGGCCTGCATGACGACGCTTTGCACCGTTGCGCCCGTAAGCGTGGTGGCCGTGGCCTGCTGGCCGTTGATCGTGCCGACCGCGCTGATCGTGTACGTGCCGTCGGGCAGCGCGTTGCCGGCCGAGTCGGTCGGCGTCCAGCCCACCGGAATCGTGCCCGCCGACTGCTTGCCGAGGTCGAGCGTGCTGACGATCTGGCCCGACGAGTTCTTCACCACCACCTGCAGGTCGCCCACCGAGTTGGCGAGCTGCACGCCGAACGCGCCGGCCTTGCCGCTCGCGACCGACACCGAACTGCCCGGCGCGAGCACGGTCGAGCCGATCAGCAGCGCGGCTTGCGACTGCTGGCCCGCCGACATCTGCGTGGCGAGCGAGGTGAGCGTCGTGTTCAACTGGCTGATGCCCGAGACCGTGTTGATCTGCGCCAGCTGCGAGGTCATCTGCGAGCTGTCCATCGGATTGGTCGGATCCTGGTTCTTCAACTGCGCGACGAGCAGTTGCAGGAAGGTGTTCTGCAGATCGGTCGCCGACGTGCCCGAGGTGCTGCCCGTCGAGCTCGTGGAGCTCGACGCACTGTTCGTGCCGTTCATCGTATCGAGCAGCGTTTGCGACACGTTCGTGCCATTGCTGCCGATGGAGGTGTTGGTGGTCAAGGAGCTCTCCTCAGGTTCCGATCGTGAGCGTTTTCAACATCAGGGTCTTGGCGGTGTTCAGGGTCTCGACGTTGGCCTGGTACGAGCGCGAGGCCGAAATCATGTTGACCATTTCCTGCACCGGATCGACGTTCGGCAACGTGACGTAGCCGTCCGCATTCGCGGCCGGATTGCCGGGGTCGTAGGCGGTCTTCATCGGCGTGGGGTCGTCGACCACGCCGGTGACCTGCACGCCGCCGACCTGCTGGCCGGAAGCCGTGCGCGCGCCGCCCAGCGGGCTGACCGCGAACACGACCTGCTTGGCCTTGTAAGGCTGGCCGTCCGGGCCGGTCGTGCTGTCCGCGTTGGCGAGATTCGACGCCGTCACGTTGAGCCGCTGCGACTGGGCGGACATCGCGGAGCCTGCGACACCAAAAATGTTCATTAAAGATGGCATGTTTTCCTGACTTCTCCTGTGTCGGCCGGAGTTAGCGCTTCAGCGCTTACTCCGGTCCCATGCAACGCAGTTGCACGGGTTGAGCCGGCTTCACGTTAATCCCGTAGCGATTGTTCCTGCGTACTGCCGAGTCTGTCGCCGTGGCTTCTTACGAGCCCGACTGGATCGCCGACAGCATCGTTTTGATCTGGCTGGACAACACCGTCATGCCCGATTCGAAGTGCAGCGTGTTGTCCGCGAACTGCACCCGCTCGGTGTCGATGTCGACTGTGTTGCCGTCGAGCGCGGGTTGCGTCGGCACGCGGTATTGCAGATTGCCGTAGTCGTCGGACGTGCCGCCGGTCGGCGTCAGCGTCGACTTGCCGGCCATATGGCCCGGCGCGGTCGATACCATCGACATGCCGCTCGTCACGCCCGCGGGCTGCGTCATGGCCAGCGGCGAGTTGTTCGACGCAGCGGTTCCGGCGCTGCCGCCGGCCTTCTTCAGCGCACCGGCGAGCGACGAAGCGAAGTCGACGTCGCGCGCCTTGTACCCGGGGGTATCGGCATTGGCGATATTCGACGACAGCAGCTCCTGCCGGTAAGCGCGCACATCGAGCGCTTCACGGCCAAAGGCGAATTCGGCATCGAGTTTGTCCAGCATAAGAATCTCCGGAGAACGTTCCCGAGGCTTCCCATGCGCGCCTCGCATGAGGACTGCGCCAGGCGGGAAGACCTTTTTGCATGAGGTGCATCTTATGGGCCGAACGCAAGCGGCAATCGGACGAATAACCGGGAAAGGGGGCTTCTATTCAACGTTTGCGCAAAGGGGGCGCTCACTAGAATGCAAGGCGTACCGATGCATTCGATGGAGAAACACCATGGACCAGCCCACCTTCGAGCCGACGCACCGCGCAAACCGCGCGGCGGTGCATCGCGTGGGCGCGGGCGCTCATGCCGCACGGCGTGCTTCGCGCGCGGCCTCGCGTCTCCTGACCCGGCTCGTCGTGAGTCTGACGGTGTGGGTCGCCGGCGGCATCGTGCTGCTGCCGGCCAGCAGCCAGGCTCAGGAAGCCGGCGGCCCGATCGTGATTCCCGGTCCCGGCGAAAAAAATCCGGCCGCGCTCGCCGATCTGGCCGAGCACATGCAAGCCGCGCCCGCGAGGCGCACCGGCTCCGCCGCCACGCTGGCGGCCGCCACCGCGCAGTCGCTGACGCCGGGCCAGACGTCCCGCGACGCCGATTCGTTCACGCGTGCCGCCAATGCGAGCGGCTCGATCGTCATTCCGGGCGCGGGCGAACCGCCGGCCGCGCCGCAAATGATCCGCACCAACTTCAAACCCGACGCCAACGGCGTCGTGACGATTCCCGCGCCGGGCAGCGCCAGTCCGACGGACGGTGTCGCCAGAGTCAATGTCGTGCCGGGTTCGCGTCAGGTCGTGCCGGTCGTGGTCACGCCCGCGCCGCAACTCAGCGGCGCACGGCAAGTCACGGGCGTGCGGCCGGTGGCCGCCAACGCGCCGCTCGCGGCTGCGGCCGGGGCGTCCGCGGCGGCGGGCTTCGACAGCCTCGCTTCACGCGGTGAGCCGCCGCAATTTGGCGCGAACGGCAAGCCGGTCGCGCCCACGGTGGTTGCCGCTCCAGTTCCTTCTACGGCCGCTGCGCCCGCTCCGGCCACGATTGCCCGTGCGTCGGCCGCGCGGCCAGTCGCACCCGCAGTCGCGCAGCAGAATCTGCGTCCCGCGACCGTTGCGCAAGCCGCGCCGCTTCCCGGCCAGCAAGATCCCGAGGCGATCCGCAGCGCTGCACTCGCGTTCCTGCAGCAGCAATCCGCCGGCTTGCCCGGCAAGGTCGACATTACCGTGGCGGCGGCTTTTCCGCGCGGTCTCAGCGCTTGCACGACGCTCGAGCCGTTCATGCCGAGCGGCGCGCGCCTGTGGGGCCGCATGACCGTCGGCGTGCGCTGCGCGGGCGAGCGGCCGTGGACGATCTATCTGCAGGCGCGCATCTCGCTGCGCGCCACCTACTATCTGGCCGCCCGCGCAATGGCGCCGGGCGAAGTGCTTACAGCCGCCGACCTCGTCGCACGCGACGGCGACCTGACCGGCTTGCCGCAGGCCATCGTCACGGACCCCTCGCAGGCGGTCGGCTCCGTCACGCTCACGCGTGTCGCCGGCGGCATGCCGCTGCGCCGCGACATGCTGAAAAGCGCGTCGGCGGTGTCGATCGGGCAGACGGTGCGGGTCGTGGCCGCGGGCGAAGGGTTCGCGATCTCGGCGGAAGGCAGCGCGATGAACAACGCGTCGCCGGGCCAGCAGGTGCGGGTCAAGACGGCCAATGGCCAGATCATTTCCGGCATCGTGAAAGACGGCTCGACCGTGGAGATCCAGCTGTGAACCGCCGCGGCGCGCGCGCCATGACGCGGATCCACCCGACCCGCCCGACACCGGCTCGGGCCGCCGCGAAAGGCGCAGCGAATGACACCACCGGCGGGCTCGCCAAGGGGCCGGATCGGCTTGAAAGACAAGGCAAAACCTGGAGCGATTGCGCTAAAGTTTTGATCACCGATTGCCGTTATCAGGATCAAATCGTTCAGGAAGCCCATCGTGAAAGTCGATTCCACAACCAATTCGAATCTGCCGACGTTGAAAGACGCCCTGTCCCGCTCGCAACAAAGCGACGCGACGACCGCGAACAGCAACGCGCAGAGTGCGGGCACAAGCTCGCCGACCACCACCACCGGTTCGGGCGACGCCAGCGTCAGCCTGTCGGGTCTGTCGCAGCATCTGCGCAGCCTCGCGGCGTCCGGCTCGGCCGACATCGACACGGCGCACGTCGAGTCGATCAAGCAGGCCATCAAGGACGGCTCGCTGAAAATCGACTCCGGCAAGATTGCCGACGGCGTGCTGAACACCGCGCGCGAACTGTTGCAAAGCAAAACCTCGTCGACCGGCAACTGATCGACGCATCGAATTACGGTGAAGTGCCGGGCGGCGTTCGACAAACCCGGCTCGCGAATCATGCGCGAGCCGCCGTGTTCAGCGAGTTGTTGAGATGAAAGACGCCCTGCTTGCCACCCTCGTCGAAGAATATTCGGCCGTCGAGGCATTTGCCTCGATTCTGACGCTCGAGACCAAGGCGCTGACCGCCTTGTCGCCGCTGGAACTGCTGCCGCCGATCGTCGAGAAGAAAACCGCCTTGATCGGCGAACTCGCCAGGCTCGAAGCCACGCGCGACGCATTACTTGCGGAGATGGGCTTTCCCGCTGGCTGGTCCGGCATGGAACTCGCGGCCAGCGCCGATGCGCGAGTCGCCGAGCAATGGTCATTGCTGCAGAAGGCCGCCGAACGCGCGCGGCGCTGCAATACCAGCAACGGTGAACTGATCCGCGTGCGGATGGACTACAACCAGCGGGCGCTGACGGCGCTGCAGGTGGCCGTGCCGCAGAAGGCCGGTTTTTATGGTCCGGATGGCCGGATTCCGGCGCGTCCCGCCGTGTAAAGACCGTCACTGGACCTGCGCCTGCACGGCCTGCTTCACATGGTGAATTGAAAGAGGGTTCGTCTTTTGACGAACCCTTTTTTCTTTTCAGCCGCCCACTTCAAGCAAACCTCACTCCTTCTCCCACACGTTAGCCATCCGGCCAGGTGGCGCGGATTGGCCAGCCGCGTTGAAATCACAGCTTCCCCTTACTGAGTCGCTCCGTCGTCCCGAGCGTTTTCAAAACTCTCCGGACGTGCATCGGCGGAGTGCTATCCACTAGCGAGGTTGTGTAATCGTGTGTATGATTCGAGGAGTGCAGAATGAAAAGTGCCGAGGTTATGAAACTCATTCAAGCGGCTGGTTGGCGGCTGATCCGCATATCGGGCAGCCACCATCATTTCCGTCACGCGGCAAGAGCCGGTCTCGTGACCATCCCGCATCCGAACAAAGACCTTCCGCCCGGCACGTTGAACAGCATCTTGAAACAGGCGGGACTGAAATGAAAAACCTGACTTTTCCAATCGCGATTGAACCGGGCAATGCGGATCACGCGTTCGGCGTGATCGTGCCCGACATCCCGGGTTGTTACGCAGCAGGCGATACGCTGGAAGAAGCCTACGCGAACGCGAAAGAAGCCATTGAGGCGCACCTTGATCTGCTGCTCGACGAAGGCTTGCCGATCCCCGCGCGACTCTCGCTGGAGGAGCATCGGAGCAATCCCGACTACGCGGATTTCACATGGGGACTTGTCGCCACCCGGAATATTCCCGCCTTGAAGAAAGCGGTACGTATCAATATCTCGTTGCCCGAGGTGTTGGTTCAGGAAATCGACACTTACGCCCAGGCGCGCGGCATGTCGCGCTCGGCCTTTCTGGCGCTAGCCGCGGAACATGAAATGGCCGATGCGTGAAACGGACGGGTTCAGATCCGCCGTCGGAGCGTTGATTTGCTCCAGCGTTGAAACACTGCACCCGCGCTTCAGGTCGCCTCGGCGTTCGCCCAGGCCATCTCGCGCAAGCGCGTGCGCAAACGGGCCACGGCCTGGCTGTGCAACTGGCACACCCGCGACTCGCTGACTTCCATCACCGCGCCGATTTCGCGCAGGTTCATGCCGCGTTCGTAATACAGCGACATCAGCAGCTTTTCGCGCTCCGGCAGGCGATCGATCGCCTCCACCAGCGCCGAGCGCAGGCTGTCGTCGAGCAGCGCCGACAGCGGGTCCGAATGGTCGACACAGTAGCGGTCGAGGAACGGCTCGTCGTCCGCCGAACGGTCGAAGTCTTCGTAATAGATCAGCTGGCTGCCGTGCAGATCCTGCAGCATCGACTGATACTCGTCGAGCGGCATTTGCAGATGTTCGGCAATCTCCGTTTCGCTCGCCGAACGGCCCAGATTCTGCTCCACCTTGTGCACCGCCGTCTCCACTTCGCGCGAGGTGCGCCGCAAGCTGCGCGGCAACCAGTCGTTGCTGCGCAATTCGTCGAGCATCGCGCCGCGAATCCGCTGGCTCGCATAGGTCTCGAACTGCGCGCCCTGGTCTTCCTTGTAGCGGCTTGCCGCGTCCAGTAGTCCGATCATGCCGGCCTGGATCAGATCGTCGAGATCGACGCTCGCCGGCATCTTGGCAACGAGCTGCAAGCCGAGGCGACGCACGAGCGGTGCGTACTTCGTCAGAACGTCGGCTTGGGAAATCTTTCCCTGAGCGTTATACATCGTGCTCCCCTTGTCCTTGTGCCGCCCTTCAGGCGTGCTGCGCAGACGGTTGGTCGGCGTGTTGCGCCGCTGTAACTGTCGCAGGCGCCATCCACGGCGTTTGCGACGACATCGCTGGCCGCATCGGCCAGTACTGCAATTCGGCGGCGAGATGCCGGAAATCGCGCGCAGCCGGTGTCGACGGAAACGCATCGACGACACAACGCGACAACTCCAGGGCTCGCGCCATCCGCGCATCGGCGGCAACGCAACCGGCGTCTTCCAGCGCCACCGTCAGGTAGCGCCCGGCCACGCCGGCCAGGTTGGCAAAAGCGGTATGCGCGTCGTTTACGCTCTGCACGTAGTTCACCAGCACGCGGAACTGCGCGATCGCGTGCCCGTAATGCAGGCGCTTCATGCACGCGTACGCGTCGGTGATTGCCTGCGCGGCCATGCGCGTCACGATCATCACGTCGTGCGCCTGCTGCGCGAGTGCGGACAGGTGGCCTTGCGGATCGAGTTGCGCGTCGATCAGCACGACGTCGGCCGAACCACGCAACACCACGCCGAATTCCGCGGCAGTGTGACCTTCGCGGTTCAGACGCGAGGCGGCCAGCACCGAGATACCGAGCGGGTGCCGCGCGGCGGCGTCGTCGAGCGTCATCTCACCGCGCATCACGGCGGAGAAATTGCCCGCGCCGCGCACACCGCCGAGCATCGCGCTCACCGACTTTTCGCCGAGGCACTCGTCGATCACCAGCACGTCCTTGCCCTGCTGCGCCAGCGCCGCGGCAAGGTTCACCACCGTCGTCGTACAGCCGGCGCCGGCCGAGCCGCCCGTCACCGCAATCACGCGCGAGCCGCTGCGAGCCAACATCCGCCGCAGTCCTTCTGCCTGATCGGAGATGAGCTTATCCAAAGCGAACCTCGTGCAATTCGGCCGTGGAACGCGCGGACAACGCGGACAACAATCCCGGAATGTCGTCGTCGTGCGGCACGAACGGCGAGTTGTCGCGCGGTATGCAGAAGGTGCTCTTGATCAGGAATTTGCGGGTCGCGACGTACAGGTTCTCCGGCACCTTCTGACCGGTCGACACGTAATGCACCGGCAGCTTGTAGCGGATCACCGTATCGAGCACGCCGCCGAGATTGGTGGCTTCGTCGAGCTTGGTGAGAATGCAGCCGGCGAGCGGCTGCTGGTCCGGCGCGCGCTGATAGGCCTGCACGACTTCGTTGAGCGTGTCGCCGTGGCTCGTTGCGTTGAGCAGCAACAGGCGCTGCACCGGCTGACCGGCGTGGCACAGCATCGCGATCTGGTCGGAAACGAGGCGGTCGCGCTGGCTCATGCCGATCGTGTCGATCAGCACGATGTGCTTGTTGCGCAGTTCGGAGAGCGCGAGTTGCAGGTCGGCGCCGTCTTTCACCGCATGCACCGAGACGCCGAGAATCTTGCCGAAGATGCGCAGTTGTTCGTGGCCGCCGATGCGGTAGCTGTCGGTGGTGAGCAGCGCGACCTTGCTGGCGCCGAAGCGCATCACGCAGCGCGCGGCCAGCTTGGCGGTAGTCGTCGTCTTGCCGACGCCTGTCGGGCCCATCAGCGCGAATACGCCGCCGCGCTCCATCAGCGCGTCTTCGTCCTCCATCACCGGCAGATTCGATTCGAGTACCGAGCGGACCCAATCCATACCGCCTTCCATGCTCTCGACATCGTCGGGCAGGTTGTCGACCATCATCTGCACGAGCTGCGCGGAGAAGCCGGCGGCAAACAGATGCTTGGTGAGGGCGGCGCGCGCCGGGTTGCGGCGCTGACGCTCGCCCCACAGCAAGCCGGCGAAGTGTTCTTCCATCATCCCGCGCATCGACGACAGTTCGCTCATCACGGTGTCGTTGACGACCTGCTCCATGCGCGTCTTGATCGCTTCGGCGACCGAGGCGGGCGTGCGGGCGTCCTCGCTCGATGACGACTGCGGTGTGTTTTTCTGCGCGGCGCGGCGCGCGGCAGCTTGCGCGCCTTCGCGCGCCCAGTCGGGCGCGTCGACGGCTTGCGGCGCGGCGGCGTTGCCGGGTTCGACGGCGGCGCCGAGACCCCTGGCCATCGCGGCGGCCGGTGTCATCGCGGCGGGGCGCGCGCTGTATGCGCCTTGTTGCTGTTGCTCGGCGGCAATGCGGCGCGCGTGGTCGATCAGCCAGGGGTTCGATTCGGCCATCGTGCGCGGCGTCTGCGCGTCGGCAGCCGATGCTCCAGGTGCGGCCGGCACGCCGGCGGCTTTGAGGAGATCGGCGCGAATATCTTCGGTGAGACGCGAGGCTGCGGCACGGGCGCTCGGGCGATCGAGGCTGACCGGTTGCGACGGCGCCCCCGTGGCTGCCTTGACCGGTGTGCCGGGCAACGTGGCCTTCGGCGCGCTCGCGGCCGGCTTCATGACGGCAGCCGGTGCGTCGCTCGCGTCGTCGTCGGCGTGGCTGGAATGGGCGTTCGAATGGGTGCTGGTGTTGAAAGCGCCGTTGCCCGGATTCTCCGCACCGGCTTCCGGGCTTGCGCCGAACACCGACGAGAACACATCGGGCATGCCGCTCGCATACGGGTTCGTCTGCATCGGTGTTGCGGCCGGCAAAGCGCGCGGTGCCGCAAGCGCGGGCTGTCCGCCCGTGACATTCATCGGCCCAGCCTGCGCCGCACCGGCGCTTGCGCGCGGGATCTTCGGCGTGATGGCGGCGAGGTCGCTGTCGGCCAGCGCGACGATCTCGACGCTGCCGTCGTCCATCGTGCGATTGGAGAGCACGACGGCATCCGCGCCCAACGCTTCGCGCACGAGACGCAGCGCATCACGACTGGTAGCGCCGACAAATTTACGAATGTTCAAGCTGGACCCCCGATGAGGTAAACGGACTAACGGACCGGCAACACACCGCTTCCCATTGAGATCATTATTGCGAAACCCGTCGAGTCATGATCGATGGATAAAGACCGTTAAAGGTGGGCAATTCGGGCGATGGAAACGTGTCTGGATTCACGCGCACACTGGTTTGAAACACGCTCTGCGGCTGCGTCCAATGGCGCTTTCGCGGGCACGGCATGTACTCCGCCATCCGCTTGCGGTATGAAAAATCAGGTGCCGAAATGAAAACCGGCGCTCGATGAGCGCCGGCGACAGACATGGGCCGGAAGTGAAGTCGGCCGCCATGAACCAGGTGCGCTAACCGTGCGCACCGATCAAATTCACCACCTTGATATTGCGCGTGTCGGGCACTTCCGCATACGACAGCACCTTCAACTGCGGCAGGCTGCGGCGCAGGAAGCGCGCAAGCATCGGCCGCAAAGCGTGCTGCACCAGCAGCACGGGCGCGAGCCCGAGATTCTGCTGACGCGTCATCGCCTTCTGGGTTTCGTTCAGCAAGGTATGCGCGAGACCTGGTTCGAGACCCGGATTGGAACCGGTCGAGAGCGCCTGTGAGAGCACCCGTTCGAGATTCGAATCGAGGCCCATCACCTGCATGTCGCCGGTGCCCGGGAACCACTGCTGCGTGATCGCGCGACCCAGCGCGAGGCGCACGGCGGCGGTGAGGTCGTGCGCGTCGGTGAGCTTCGGCGTGTGTTCGGAGAGCGCTTCGAGAATCGTGCGCATGTCGCGAATCGGCACGCCTTCTTCCAGCAGGTTTTGCAGCACCTTTTGCAGCGTGGTGAGCGGCAACGACTTCGGCACCAGATCGTCGACCAGCGACGGCGTGTCCTTCTGCATCCGTTCGAGCAGTGCCTGCACTTCCCGGCGGCCGAGCAGTTCCGACGCATGCGTGACCACGAGGTGATTCAGGTGCGTGGCCACCACCGTGCTCGAATCGACCACGGTGTAGCCATAAACCTGGGCCTGTTCGCGCAGATTCGTGTCGATCCAGATGGCCGGCAGGCCGAAGGCGGGATCCTGTGTCGGCGTGCCGGGCAGCGCGGCGGAAACCTGGCCCGGATTGATCGCCAGCCATTGCCCCGGATACGCTTCGCCAACGCCCACCTCCACGCCCTTTAGCGCGATGCGATAGCCGTTCGGCCGCAGTTCCAGGTTGTCGCGGATATGAATGACCGGTGGCAGAAAGCCGATTTCCTGCGCGAACTTCTTGCGGATGCTCTTGATCCGCTTGAGCAGTTCGCCGTCCGAGTTCTTGTCGACGAGCGGAATCAGCCGGTAGCCGACTTCCAGGCCGAGCGTGTCGATCATCGTCACGTCGTCCCAGCTGGCTTCGGTGTTTTCGACCGGCGCCATCGCGGCCGGCGCGACGTCGACGAGCGCCGTGGTGTTCTTGCGATCCTCGGCACGCTTTTTCATGGTGCGGCCCAGCTGGATCAGACCGCCGCCGAGAAGCAGAAACGCGAAATGCGGCATGCCCGGAATCAGGCCCATCAGCACGAGAATGCAGCCGGTGATCACCAGCACGCGCGGATTCGTGAACAACTGGCCGGTAAGCTGCGTGCCGATGTCTTCGTTGGTCGCGACCCGCGAGACGATCACGCCGGCCGCCGTCGAAATCACCAGCGAAGGAATCTGCGCAACGAGGCCGTCACCAATGGTCAACAGCGTGTAGTTCTTGCCCGCGGACGCGAAGTCCATGCCGTGCTGGACCATCCCGACGATCAGGCCACCCACGATGTTGATCACCATGATCAGCAGACCGGCGATCGCGTCGCCGCGCACAAACTTGCTCGCGCCGTCCATCGACCCGTAGAACTCGGCCTCCTGCGAAACTTCGGAGCGGCGCTTGCGGGCCTGTTCCTCGTTGATGAGGCCGGCGTTCAGGTCGGCGTCGATCGCCATCTGCTTGCCGGGCATCGCGTCGAGCGTGAAGCGCGCGGACACTTCCGCGATGCGCCCCGCGCCCTTGGTGATCACCATGAAGTTGATCACCATCAGGATGATGAAGACGACGATACCGACGGCGAAGTTGCCGCCCACGAGGAAGTGGCCGAACGACTCGATCACCTGGCCGGCCGCGTCCGGTCCGGTGTGGCCTTCGAGCAGCACGACCCGCGTGGACGCCACGTTCAGCGAGAGGCGCAGCAAGGTCGAGAACAGCAGCACGCTCGGGAACGCGGCGAAGTCGAGCGGCTTCATCGTGTACATGCTGACGAGCAGCACCATCACGGACAGCGCGATGTTGAAGGTGAACAGCAGATCCAGCAGGAACGGCGGCAACGGCAGAATCATCATGCCGAGGATCATGCAGATCAGCACCGGCCCGGCGAGGGCGCGCAAATTGGTGCCGCTCAAGGCATCCGGCCGTCGAGCGAGGAAACCGGCGCGAGCGTTCATGCGGAGGCTCCTGAAGCGTCGTTATCGGGGTTCATGGCGGGATTGAGCGTGTCGGCGGCTTCCTGATCGGCTTGGTCGTCCGATACGCCGCCCTTGTCGAGTTCGGCGGGCACGTCGAGCTCGGTCGGCGCCATCGGCACGGCGCCGCCTTCGGTTCTGAAGCGTCGCAACTGATACACCCACGCGAGCACCTCGGCGACCGCGCCATACAGCGGGCCCGGAATCTCGCGGTTCAGTTCGACGTTGTGATACAGCGCCCGCGCGAGCGGCGGCGCTTCCAGCAACGGCACGTTGTTTTCGGCGGCGATTTCGCGAATCCGCGCGGCCACCAGGTTCACGCCCTTGGCGACGACTTTCGGCGCGCGCATCTCGCCGTCGGTGTATTGCAGCGCCACCGCAAAGTGCGTCGGGTTGGTCACCACCACGTCGGCCTTGGGCACGTTGGTCATCATGCGGCGGCGGGCAATCGCACGCTGCTGCTGGCGAATCCGGCCTTTGACATGCGGATCGCCTTCGCTTTCGCGGTGTTCGCGCTTCACTTCTTCCTTCGACATGCGCAGTTTCTTGTGGAACTGCCACAGTTGATACGGCACATCCAGCGCGGCGACGACGAACATGCCCGCCACCGTCATGCCGCAGCACACGGCGATCAGATGCACGGTGTTGGCGAGCGCGAGCTGCAACGGCTGGGTCGCCAGCGCGAGAATCTCTTCACGGCGGTTCCAGATCGCCGTACCGCCGATCACGCCCACCACCAGCGTCTTGACGAGCGACAAGCCGAGCTGGATCGGTCCGTTGATCGAAAACATCTTGCCGAGGCCGGCGATCGGATTGAGGCGGTCGAACTTCGGTTCGAGGCCTTTTGACGACAACTGCCAGCCGCCCAGCGCCATCGGCGCGAACAGGGCGGCCGCGCCGGTAAAGGCGAGAATCGGCAGTAGCGCGTAAAGCCCTTCGCGGCTCGCCACGCCCGCGCCGATCAGCATGCGGCGGGTTTCGAAGGCACCGGCATGATCGAACGTGAAGGCCGCGCGCAACATGCCCTGCAAATGTTCACCAATGCTGCCCGACATCCCCCACACGCCGAAGAACCCTGCCGCCAGCAGGGCAAACGTGGACAGCTCCCGCGAACGCACGATCTGCCCTTCCTCGCGCGCCTTCTGCAGGCGCCGGGGCGTGGCTGATTCGGTTTTTTCGAGGTCGCTATCCTCTGCCACAAACGCTCTCCAGTCGGCTGAGGCACGACGCCTCTTTCCAGTGAGAGCGATTATTCCCGCTCGACGCAAGCACCGATCGGCGGATAAGGACGGAGAAAGGGGGGTATTTCGAGGGATGAAAGCGCGGGAAAACCGCCGGGTCAGTTCAGTGCCGCGCCTCGATCAGAAGGCCACGTAAGGCGCCTGACCGCCGTTCAAGGTCTGATCGAAGCCGTAGTAGACGTGCCGGCCGTAGAAGAACGGCAGACCGAGATCGAAGCTGCTGCTGCCGCCGATCTGTCCGGCGAGATCATTGAATGCATAGTTGCCGCCGTTGCCGAACAACGTCGCCGCACTCAGGATGCCGATGCTGGCGGTTGCCTGGTTATTGTTCAATCCGACCAGCGTCACCGACCGGGTTTGCGCTGACGACGGGCAGTAAAAGCCCGCGAAGTTGCTGCCGCACAGCGCGATGGAACTATCGGTAAAGAAGTAGCCGTTCGAGCCCGAATCGAGGAACGCCTGCACCGTCGTGCCGTTGAACACGCTGCTGTTCAGATCGCCGAAGGTGTCGGTGGTGAAGATCTGGACGCCGGTGAGCGCATTGTTCGACTGCGTACCGATGCCGAACACCAGTGTGCCGGTGGCGGAAGACGCGCCGGTGGTCGGCACCGGCGGCATCTGCACGATCACACCGTTGTTGTCGGCCGGGAAATAGACGACCGGATTGGCCACCTGTTGGGCCAGCGGCACCGGCGTGCGGGTACAGGAGACGCCGCCCGGACACGCGAAGTAGTTGCTGTAATTCATGGCGGTTGCCGCGCTCGCGCAAACGCCGCCGCAATCCGTGGGCGACGTGCCGATGCCGAGAATGCCGTTGGCGCCGAGATCGCCAACCGTGTTCTCGGCCGAGCCGCTGCCGCAACCGCGTGTGGGCACCGTGCTGGCGTCCTTGTCGCCGATGATCTGCAGCGGAATCGCCGCCGTCGTTCTTTCACTGCCTATCGCGATGGTCGCGGTGCGCACCGTGCCCCAGGTGAAGCCGTCCGCGAAAGTCGCGCATTCGGCGAGTTGCGCGCCGCTGCCGCTGACGGTACTGACAGGCAACGTATTGAGCAGCGAGGGGTTCAAAGCCGAGTTGACCACGCGCAACCCGAACGAGCCGGTATCGACCTGGATATTGTCGATAGTCTGGCAATTCGAGTTCGATCCGGGCGCGCAGACGGTCACGCTGACCGTCGGAATGTTGACGACCCCGCTCGTGCCCGGACCGACCGTGATCGGCACGGTGTTCGCCGCGGTCGCGGCGATCGGCTGCTGGGTCGGGCTGGCCGGCAGCGAGCCGCCGTTCAGCGTGGTCGACGAATCGTTGGAACTGCCGCCGCCACCGCCGCACGCGACGAGTGCCGACACCAGCGCCACCGCCGCGACGGCCTGCATCCAACCCTTGAACTTCACAGCAATATGCTTGGTTCGCATGTTTCGTCCTCGCTATTACTGGATGTCGGAACCGCTGACGCCGGCGGGCAGCGCGGGCGGCAACCACGCCTGGCCGCTGAACGCGCCCATATGGCCGCCGGAGCGCACCACGAGGCTGCTCTGGTCGACCGCGACGGGGCCACGGCCGCCGCCGCGCGCCGCGCGTGCGGCCTTCACGCCGGCCACATACTGCGGAAAATAGCTGCCGAGCAGATCGTTCAGATCCGGCATTTGCGGGCCGCGCCATGCAATGCCGAAGACGGAACCGTCCGCGGCGAGATATTCGCGGACCATGGTGCCGTTGCCGAGCGCCGTCTCACGCACCGTATAAGAGGAGGAAGCCGAAGCTGAGGAAGCCGCGCTGGACGCGGAACGCATCACGCCCTGGGCCGCGTTGACGGCGCCGCTACCGGGCTGGACGGTGCGGGAAGAAACGGACGCGTCAGAAGGCGGCGTCATGGGGGCGCCGCCCAGTCCCGCACGAGCGGACTGCACGATGATTAACGAACAGGGCAAGGCAAGCGCCGTAACGATGCCGGCGCGGCGTACAAGACTCCACATGACGAAGCTCCTCCCGAGCTGCCGCTCGGCTCGCAAACGTGCGAACCGGCTGCATTTATGCAGATCATACGGCACCGCTGCGGTCACACTCTGGAAACGTTCCCCATCGTGCCACCGGCCGGAGGCTGCGTCCTCCGGAGCGCCGCGCTGCTGCTTGAGCTCGTAGTATGCCTGTGGTTTGTGTCGGTAGACAGCAAGCACGCGCGGGGGCGCAGCTTGCTATGCGTACGGCTTACGGCTGGCACGCGGGCCGCCGGCCCGCGACGTGCCTGCCGTTACGCTGCTGCGCCGCCGGCAGGTCAGAAACCGAGGCTTGCCAGCAGATCGTCGACTTGCGACTGGTCCTGCACCACATCCGCCTTGCCTTCCGGATTGATCTGCGGACCGTTCAGCAGATGTTCGGGGCTGCCGGTCGGCGAGACTTCGGCCGCCAGCGCCGCCGCGTTCGCCGCGAACTGCTCGCGCCGTTCGAGCGCGATGTTCTCGACCAGCACGCCGAGCAGCTGCTGCTCGATCAGGTACACGACGTCCGTGATCTTCTTGATGACCTGGCCCGTCAGATCCTGGAAATCCTGTGCGAGCATGATCTCCATGAGCTGCGCATTGGTCGCGCTTGCCGCCTCCGGCACGCCGCGCAGGAAGGTTCGCGTGTCGTTCATCAACGCGCGCACTTCCTCGCGCTCGATCGGCGCCGCATACCACTGCTCCCAACGCGCGTCGAGTTTGCCCGCGTCGTCCTTCAACTGCTCCTGGAGCGGTTTGGCGACGTCGATCGCGGACAGCACGCGCTCGGCGGCCTGCTCGGTCATATCCGCGATATATTTCAGACGGTCGCGAGCATCGGGCACGGCTTCCGCCGCACGCTCGACATGCTTGTCGAGCCCGAGCTCGCGCATCGAGTCGCGCAGCGTGCGCGTCAGTTGTCCAATGCGGGCGAGGATACGGTCGGACGCGAAGTCGCCGCTCTCGTGGACCGCTTCGGCGCCTTGCGCGTTGGTCGGCAGATTCACATCAGCTCCCGGCTTTGGCCATCTTCTCGAGAATCTTGTTGAGCTTCTCGTCGAGCGTCGCGGCCGTGAACGGCTTGACGACATAACCGCTCGCGCCGGCCTGGGCCGCCGCGATGATGTTTTCCTTCTTCGACTCGGCTGTCACCATCAGCACCGGCAAATGCGTCAGGTTGGCGTCGGCGCGGATTTCCTTGAGCATGGCCAGACCGTCGAGGTTCGGCATGTTCCAGTCGGAAATCACGAAGTCGTACGTGCCCCCGCGCAAACGCGCGAGACCGGCCTGACCGTCTTCCGCCTCGTCGACATTCGAGTAGCCGAGCTCTTTGAGGAGGTTGCGAACGATCCGGCGCATCGTCGGAAAGTCGTCAACAACCAGAATCTTCATTCCCTTATCCATTTCATTCCCTTTGCTTTATCCACGGTGCGGCGCCTGACCGCCTCAAACCGGCGCCTCAAATCCTACTGGCGCGCATCATACCCGCTGCACGCGATCGCCCATCGACGACAAACGCGCCATCACGCGCCGGCTCATTTCCGGCAACGAGGCGATCTCGTCGGCCGCGCCGAGCGCAATCGCTTCGCGCGGCATGCCGAACACGATACAGCTCGCTTCGTCCTGCGCAAGGGTGTATGCCCCTGCTTTCTTCATGTCCAGCAGTCCGGCGGCGCCGTCGCGCCCCATCCCGGTCAGGATCACCCCGACCGCGTTCTTGCCCGCATGCTGCGCGGCCGAACGGAACAGCACATCCACTGACGGACGATGCCGGTTCACCGGCGGTTCGTCCGAAAGGTGAGCAATATAGTTCGCGCCGCTGCGGGCAAGCAACAGGTGAGCGTGGCCGGGCGCGATATACGCATGCCCCGGCAGCACGCGTTCGCCGTGCTCTGCCTCTTTAACGGTAATCCGGCACAAACCATTGAGGCGTTGTGCAAAAGATTTTGTGAAACCCGGCGGCATATGCTGCGCGATCAGCACCGCTGGCGCATCCGGCGGCAGCGGCACCAGCACTTCGCGGATCGCTTCCGTGCCGCCCGTCGACGCACCGACGATAATCAGCTTCTCGGTACTGAGCAGCGGATTATTGAAGAGCGGCGCGGCGCTGACCGGCGCATGCGCGGCATGGGCGGCCGTGTGCTGCACCGGCGCGGCCTGGCGCACGCGCGCACGGGCCGCCGCGCGAATCTTGTCGGCAAGCTTTTCCGAGTAGTCGAGCATGCCGTCGCGAATGCCGACTTTCGGCTTCGTGACGAAGTCGACCGCGCCGAGTTCCAGCGCGCGCAGCGTGATTTCGTTGCCGCGCTCGGTCAGCGACGACACCATCACCACCGGCATCGGCCGCAGGCGCATCAGCTTCTCGAGGAAGTCGAGGCCATCCATGCGCGGCATTTCGACGTCGAGCGTCAGCACGTCCGGATTGTGCTGTTTGATGAGTTCGCGCGCGACCAGCGGGTCGGGTGCGGTCGCCACCACCGTCATGTCCGGCTGGCCATTGATGATTTCCGTCATCAGGCTGCGGATCAGCGCCGAATCGTCGACGCACAGTACCTTGATCTTTTGCACAGCGCTCACGCCTCCTCTGTAGTTCTGGCGTTGTTTGAATTAATCGGGCGCGGGCCGGCACCGAACAGCTCGACCTTCGGGCGGGCGGCGGTGGGCGTCGAAAACAGTTCGACCCTGGGTTTCGACGCGGCCGGCGTCGAGAACAATTCCACCCGTTTGCGCGCCGCGGCGAGCCGCTCGGCACGCGCCTGCGCGCTTTGCCGCATCAGCGCCTGTTCGCGCTCGGCCACGCCCGCTTCCTGCTGCAGGCGCAACTTCTTCACCATCACCTGGCCGGTGCGCGGCATGAAGGCCACCTTGCGCGGGTGCGAACCTTGCAAATCCTCGGCGACGATGCGGATCTTCTCGAGCGCCAGATAGCGGCGCACGAACTCCGAATTGCGGTCGCCGATGTTCATCGTCGTCATGCCGGCGAGCACCGCGCCGCCGCCGAACACCTTGGCTTCGAAGCGCTCGCGCCGGCCACCGGCCTTGATGAGCTCGTTAATCAGCACTTCCATCGCGTACGCACCGTAGCGCATCGAATCCGACGCGGCTTGAGCGACGTCGGCGCCGTCGTCGGGCAACATGAAGTGGTTCATGCCACCGATACCGGCCGTGCGATCCTGAATGCAGGCCGCCACGCAGGAACCGAGCACGGTGACCAGCACCATGTCCTCACTGGTGGTGTAGAACTCGTTCGGCAGCAGCTTCACGCCGGGGCGCTGGAAGTGGTTGTCGTAATACAGATTGGTGGCGATCGGCAGGGCGCTGCTCATACCGTCACCCCATTCGTCGTGTTGCGCGCCGCAGTTGCCGCCGCGCGCGCCGGCGTGCGCACGCCGGCCGCGTCACGCGACAGTTCGTAGACGGTCTGGCCGCGCAGCCTGAACGCCTGCGTGACGTAGGTGAAGTTTTCCGAGTGGCCGGCGAACAGCAGGCCGCCCGACTTCATCAACGGCTCGAAGCGCGCGAGCACTTGCGCCTGTGTCGGCTTGTCGAAATAGATCATCACGTTGCGGCAGAAGATCGCGTCGAATTGCGAGCGCAACTGGTAATCGCGGTCGGTGAGGTTCAGTTGCTGAAAGCGCACCAGCGCGCGCACTTCCGGGCGCACCTTGACCATGCCGGCATGCGCGCCCGTGCCCTTCAGGAAGAAGCGTTTGAGCCGCTCGGGCGAAAGGTGCTTCACCTGGTCGAACTGGTACATGCCGGCTTCGGCCTTGGCCAGCACCTGGGTGTCGATGTCGGTGGCGAGCACCGTGGCCTGACGCGCGCCGCTCTCGCCGAGCGCTTCGATCAGCGTCATCGCGATCGAGTACGGCTCTTCACCGGTCGAAGCCGCC
Source organism: Paraburkholderia sp. USG1 (assembly GCF_031570135.1). Lineage (NCBI taxonomy): Bacteria > Pseudomonadati > Pseudomonadota > Betaproteobacteria > Burkholderiales > Burkholderiaceae > Paraburkholderia > Paraburkholderia sp. USG1. The sequence goes on from NZ_JAMWXW010000010.1 coordinate 127,104, forward strand.
GAGCACCATACCGAAACCGGCTGCGCGCGGCGCGGCACGAATTCGGCAAGAATCGGAAAATGATGCGCTTCGCGGAAGAACGCCGTCAGATTGGTGGTCAGCGCATTGGTGAACGCTTCCCACTCGGCCGGATCGTTTTCCGCTTCCAGCAGATCGAGATACTGCTTGAACGTGTCGAGGCCGCGGGCACGCAGACGGCGCGCCAGACGGCTGTACGCCATATCGCGCTTGTGATCCGACAGCGAAATGCCCGCGCTGCGGTGAATCAGTTCGCGAATGCGGGCGAAATCCGCCGACGTGAATTCGAAATCCCGTCCCTGTTCGCCGGTTCTAACCGTTTCCGCCCGTTCGGGTCGGTGCTGTGCGCGCGTTGCCATCATGAAGATTCCTGCCTGCGATACGAGCCATCCCGCTTTCCGCCCAGGCGATATTCCCGGGAAGAAGGGATTGTGTTCGCGGGGTCGCGCCCGCCCGCGAGTTCTGCCGGCATGCAGTCGGCCCGCGACACGCCGATAAAGCGTGCTTCGAAGATTCGCCCCTCATGGAGCGAGATGCCGAATGACTGCATGTCTTTGTGCCACTTCCTAGAATGTTTCCCAGTCCGTGTCCGGGCCCGCCGCGGCCGCGCTTGCCGCGGCTGGACGTGCTGCGGATTCGGATGCCGCGCGGGCCGTCCTCGGCTTGAGAGCCGGTTCGGCGCGTGCGGCGCCTGCATCGTGATTGCCCGACGCTTGCGCTGTGCTGATTACCGCCGTGCCTGCGGCCGGTTGCGCCGCGCCATTCGTGGAGGCCTGCGGCACGGCTTTGGCAACGGGCTTGCTCTTGCTGCTGCTCGCGCGAGGCTGCGCCGCTTGCGGACGCACCGCCGCGCTGCTGCGCACCGGGCCGCCGGCCACTTTCCAGCCGTTCACCACCGCCTGCAATTGCCGCGTCTGATCTTCGAGCGATGCCGCCGCAGCCGCCGCCTGTTCGACGAGCGCCGCGTTCTGCTGCGTGACTTCGTCCATCTGCACGACCGCGCGATTCACCTGCTCGATGCCGCCCGACTGCTCTTCGGACGCCGCGCTGATTTCGCCCATGATGTCGGTCACGCGGCGCACGGCCTGCACGATCTCGTCCATCGTGGTGCCCGCACGGCCGACCAGCGCCGAGCCGCTTTGCACCTTGTCGACCGAGTCGCCGATCAGTTCCTTGATTTCCTTCGCGGCACTGGCGCTGCGCTGCGCGAGGCTGCGCACTTCGCCGGCCACCACCGCGAAGCCGCGGCCCTGTTCGCCGGCGCGAGCCGCTTCCACCGCCGCGTTCAACGCGAGAATATTGGTCTGGAAGGCAATGCCTTCGATCACGCCGATGATATCGACGACCTTGTTCGAACTGGTCGCGATGTCCTGCATGGTCGTGACGACCTGGCTCACCACGTCGCCGCCGCGCGTGGCGATGTCGGATGCGTTGACGGCCAGCTGGCTCGCCTGACGCGCGTTCTCGGCGTTCTGCCGCACGGTGCCGGTCAACTGCTCCATGCTCGACGCGGTTTCCTGCAGCGAGGCGGCCTGCTGCTCGGTGCGCTGCGAGAGATCCGTGTTGCCCATCGCGATTTCACGCGCGCCGGTGTCGATCGATTCGGTGCTGCTGAGAACCGCCTTCACCATCGTCGACATGTTTTCCTGCATGCGCTTGATACCGGCGAAAAGACGCCCGATTTCATTGCGGCTGAATACCTGGATCGTCTCGGACAGATCGCCTGCGGCAATGCGTTCGAAGCACGCCGTCGCGTCGGCGAGCGGCTGCACGATCAGGCCGCGCAGCGCGAAGCGGATACCCACCACCAGCAGCAGCGCGAGCGCCGTGACGGCGATGATCAGCGTCGTCATCAGCGAGATGTTCGATTGCGCGCTCGCCTGCTGGTCCACGGCGCCTTGCTGCAATTCCTTGATGACCGTCGAAGCCGCGCCGTCATAGGCGATGAACATCGGGCTGATTTTCGTATCGGCGACCGCGTGGTAGGCGGCCATGTCGTTCGCGTTGAGCGCCGCGAACTCCGGGTCGACGCCTTCGCGCATCATGCTCGTACGTTTGGCAAGCACGTCGTCGAGGGCCGCCTTGTCGACACCGGGCTTCGGTGCGTCGAGATAGATCTGCCAGCTCTGGTTGCCCTTTGTCAGCAGTTCCTGCGCGCGGTCGATCGCTTTCTTCGCTTCGTCCGCGTTGCCCGTGGCGGACAGCGTGTTGAAACGGTCCACCGCGAGGCGGGAACGCAGCAGGTACGACGAGGCATCGTCGAGTGCATGAATGGCGACCAGATCGCCCCTTGCGATGCGCTCGAGCGACTGGCTCGCGCCATTCAGCGCGGTCAGTCCGAGCACGCCGACCACCACGGTCAGCGCGACCAGAATGATCCCCACCATCGTCAACGACGTGCGAATCGACCACCTGCTCAGCATTTCGATGCTCCCTGTCCCAATCGTTCGTAAAGGCTGCCGCCGTTAGACGCCGAGCGTTTCGATCAGCGCCATTTCGCGGCTGGTCATGAGCTTCTCGATGTCCATCAGGATCAGCATGCGGCCGTCGACGGTGCCCAGCCCCGTGAGGTACTCGGTCGTCAGCGTGGCGCCGAATTCGGGCGCCGGCATGATCTGGTCGGTGGCGAGCGTCAGCACGTCGGACACGCCGTCCACCACCATCCCGACCACGCGATGCGCGACGTTCAGGATGATCACCACTGTCTGGTGATCGTACTCGACACGGCCCAGGTGGAACTTGATGCGCATGTCGACGATCGGCACGATGATGCCGCGCAGATTGATCACGCCCTTGATGAACTCGGGCGCATTGGCGATCCGCGTCACGTTGTCGTAGCCGCGGATTTCCTGCACCTTGAGAATGTCGATGCCGTACTCTTCGGCGCCGAGTGTAAAGACCAGGAATTCCTGACCGCCGGCGTCGGCCTGCTGCACGTCGCGGCGGCCATTCGTACCGCTCGCGTTCGCGACGCTCGAATTGATGGATTGGACTTCTGCCACGTTAGCCCCCAAACGGTTGGGATGAAACAGGTTGAATAAGTGTTACGGCGAGTGTGACGGACATCATGCGAGGCTCATCGCGCCATGCGCGTTGCGCGTTTCGCGGTTCAGCGCCGCCACGTCGACGATCAGCGCCACGCTGCCGTCGCCGAGAATGGTCGCGGCGGAAATGCCGTGCACCTTGCGGTAATTCGTTTCCAGATTCTTCACGACCACCTGCTGCTGGCCCACCAGCTCGTCGATCAGCATCGCAAAGCGGCGCCCCTCGGTTTGCATGATGGTGACGATGCCCTGAGTGGGTTCCTGCTTCGCGTCTTCGACATTGAACACTTCGTGCAACGCCACGAGCGGCAGATATTCACCGCGCACCCGCACCACGCGCTCGCCGTTGGCCACCGTGTAGATGTCCTCGGCTTGCGGCTGCAGCGACTCCATCACGAAGTTAAGCGGCAGAATGAAGATCTCGTTGCCGACCTTGACCGACATGCCGTCCAGAATCGCCAGCGTAAGCGGCAGCACGATGCGCGTGGTGCTGCCCTTGCCGGCGTGCGAGGTGATTTCCACGTGACCACCCATCGACTGGATGTTCCGCTTCACCACGTCCATGCCGACGCCGCGGCCCGACACGTCCGTGACCTGTTCCGCCGTCGAGAAGCCCGGCAGGAAAATCAGGTTCCAGACTTCTTCGTCGGTCATGGTTTCGCTGACCTGCATGCCCTGCTTGGCCGCCTTCGCGAGAATCTTGTCGCGGCGCAGGCCCGCGCCGTCGTCGCTCACTTCAATGACGATGTTGCCGCCGTGATGCGCCGCCGACAGCACCAGCTGCCCGGTCGAATCCTTGCCCGCCGCGCGCCGCGCTTCCACGGTTTCGATGCCGTGGTCGAGACTGTTGCGCACGAGGTGAGTCAACGGATCGATGATCCGTTCAATGAGACTCTTGTCGAGTTCGGTCGCCTGACCGAAGGTGACGAGTTCCACTTCCTTGCCGAGTTTCGCCGCCAGATCGCGCACCAGACGCGGGAAGCGGCTGAACACGTAATCCATCGGCATCATGCGGATCGACATTACCGCTTCCTGCAGATCGCGCGCGTTGCGCTCGAGCTGCGCCATGCCGTTGAACAACCGGTCGTGCAACGCAGGATCGAACGTGCTGGTGGTTTCCGCAAGCATGGCTTGCGTAATCACCAGTTCGCCGACCAGGTTGATCAGCTGATCGACCTTTTCGACGCCGACGCGAATCGAGCTGCCTTCCGCGCCGCCGGCCGCCGCGGCCGGACGTGCCTTACGGTCATGCTCGGCGGGTGCGGCTGCACCAGCCTGGGCCGGTGCACTTGCTGCGGCAGCGGCCGGCGCCGCCGGTTGAGCCGCGGCAGGCGTGTCGAACGAATCGTGCGCGGCCGTTGAAGTGGGCGCAGCGGTGCCGGCCGCCGGTGCCGACGATGCTGCGGGTCCCGCCTGACTGGCCGGTACTACTGCCCGCGTCGGGGACGAAGCAGCGTCGGGCGTTCCAGGTTCGCCTTGCTGCGTCTCATCCGCCGGTGCGGTGCCGCGGCCGATCGCGATCTGACTTTCGTCGATCACGAAGCAGCACACGGCGATGATGTCGTCGGAGGTCACATCGGTCGCGAGCCACAGCGTCAGATCGCCGCCGCTCTTGACCTGCCCGACGATGTTGCCCAGGTTGCCGAGCTCTTCGGTCAGCAGTTCCTGGTCCTTCTCACCAACGCCCCGTAGCGTAATTTTCAGATGGGGACCGGCGTTGTCGTCGTTGCCTCCGACGCCGCCGGCTCCCGCGGCTTGCCCGGTCTGTGCCGGTTCGCCGTCAGTCCATTCACCCGCTGCCTGCACCGCCTGTTCGACGACGTGCTCCGGCGGCGTACCGCCTTGGCCCGGCTGGGTTGCCGCCGGTGCCGCGCTTGCGGCAACCGGTGCGGCAGCGTCGCCGTTTTCCGCATGCAGCCGCTCGAGCTTCGCGCAGATCGCCTTCGCGGTGGCCGCATCCGGCTCGGCGCTCGCGCGGTAGTCGGCGAGCTGGCCGGACAACACGTCCTTGGTTTCGAGGAACGTGTCGATCATGTCCTTGCGCAGCACGAGTTCGTTATTGCGCGCGCGATCGAGCAGTGATTCGAGAATGTGGGTCGTTTCCGTCAGCGCGGTAAAGCCGAACGTCGCCGCGCCGCCCTTGATCGAATGCGCCGCGCGGAAAATGGCCGCGAGGTCTTCGGGGTCCGGGTGCGCGATATCCAGATTGAGCAGCAACTGCTCCATCTGCGCGAGCAGTTCGTCCGCTTCGTCGAAAAACGTCTGATAGAACTGAGTGATGTCGAGTGTCATGCCTGGGTCACCGCGAGAGTTCCTGTCTTGGCGTGGGCTGCCGAGCCGCCGCGTCGAGAGCTTCTACAACTTGGTCTAAGGGTGGTGCTTACGCGTGGTCCGGCTCGGCTAACGCCGCCACCAGTTCGGTCAGCATGTCGGGGTCGAGCGGCTTTTCGATCCAGCCGGTCGCGCCCGCAGCCCGCGCCGCCTCCTTGAACGGCTCACCCGATTCCGTCGTGAGGACGAGGATGGGCGTGGCCTGGTAAGCCGGGTTGTTGCGCAGCGCGGCGATCAGATCGAGCCCGGTCTTGCCCGGCATGTACTGGTCGGTCAGCACGAGGTCGAACGACATGGCGAGCGCGTTTTCGAGCCCTTCGTTGCCGTCCGCCGCGAGCGTCACCTCATAGCCGGCCGTCGTCAACGTGGCGGCGAGAATCTGCCGCATCGATGCCGAATCGTCGATTGCCAGGATGTGCCTGATCATGAAAAACCTCGCTGCACGTGCGCTATGGATCGCCCTGCCGCGCGCGCCGGCAGGGCGCGTGAACGGGCAAGGCGGTCGCTGTCTGTTACTGGGCCGCCGGCGCTGCCGCCGGCAACTTCGGTGCAACCGTTGCCGGCTGCGCAAGCTTTTGCAGCAACGGCTTGGAGCCGGCTGCGTCGTCCGACAAGGTAGTCGTGGTAGAGTCGTCGTGGTCGAGCGCCTCCTCCGACTTCTTGTTGAGCACGATGATGCTGATGCGGCGGTTCTCCGGATCCATCGGGTCCGCCTTGTTCAGGTTCTGCGTCGATGCGAGGCCGAGCACGCGCATCACCTTCGCTTCATCCATGCCGCCGGCGATCAGTTCGCGGCGCGACGCATTGGCGCGGTCCGCGGACAGTTCCCAGTTGCTGTAGCCTTTTTCGCCGCCCGCATACTGCGCGGCGTCGGTGTGGCCCTGCACGATGATGCGGTTCGGCACGTCGTTCAGCGTGTGGCCGATTTCGCGCAGGATGTCGCGCATGTACGGTTCCACCTGGTCTTTCGCGGTCGCGAACATGGGCCGCTTCTGCGAGTCGACGATTTCGATCCGCAAGCCCGTGAGCGTCGAATCGATGCGGATCTGCTGCTTGAACTGGCGCAGCACCGGATTCGCCTCGATCGCGGCCATCAGCTTGACCTGCAGATCGTGCAGGCGGACCTGCTCGCGGCGCTCCAGTTCGCCCTGCAACTGCTTCATCGAGTCTTCGTTGTTGTGCGAGACGCTGCGCTCCGAGCGGTTGTTCGAACCGTCGGTGGAGCGCGTAACGCCCTGCGCGTCGGTCGAGATATCGCGGCCGCCGCCCTTCAGAATGCTCGAGTCCTCGGCGCTGCGGTCACCGCCCCACAGCGTGACCTTCAGCGGCTGGTTGAAGTAATCGGCAATGCCCTTCAGTTGCACCGTGGACGCCGAACTCAGCAGCCACATCAGCAGGAAGAACGCCATCATCGCGGTCATGAAGTCCGCATAGGCGAGCTTCCACGCGCCGCCGTGGTGGCCGGCTTTCTTCGGCGCGGCGCGTTTGACGACAATGGCGCGGTCTTTATCCTTGCTCATCGGTTCGGTTCCCGGCGCCCTTTACTTAGCCTTGACGCGGCGCACGTGCTCTTCCAGCTCGGCGAACGACGGGCGTTCGGTCGAGAAGAGCACCTTGCGGCCGAACTCGACGGCAATCGCCGGCGCGTAACCGTTCAGGCTGGCCAGAATCGTCACCTTGATGCACTGGAACATCTTGGTCGACTCGGTCACGCGCTGTTCGGCGACGCTCGCGAGCGGCCCGATCAACCCGTACGAAAGCAGAATCCCGAGGAAAGTACCGACCAGCGCCTGGGCGATCATCTCGCCGAGCACGGCGGGCGGCTTGTCGGCGGAGGCCATGGTGTGCACCACGCCCATCACCGCAGCCACGATACCGAACGCCGGCATTGCGTCGCCGACCTTGTTCAGCGCATGCGCGGGCGCCTCGCCTTCCTGGTGATGCGTCTCGATCTCCTCGTCCATCAGGCTTTCGATCTCGAACGCGTTCATGTTGCCGCCCACCATCAGACGCAGGTAGTCGGTCAGGAACTCGATGATGTGCTTGTCGGCGAGAATCTTCGGGTACTGGGTGAAGATCGGACTCTTCGACGGATCGTCGATGTCCGCTTCCAGCGTCAGCGTGCCTTCCTTGCGCGCCTTGGCCAGCAGGACGTAGAGGAGCGCCATCAGCTCCATATACACGTCCTTGTTGTACTTCGCGCCCTTGAACAGGGTCGGAATGACGCGCAGCGTCGCCTTGATCGTCTTCATTCCGTTACCGAGAATGAACGCGCCGATGCCGGCGCCCACGATCATCAGCACTTCAACGGGCTGCAGGAGCGCGCCGAGATGGCCGCCTTCCAGCGCATAACCGCCGAAAACGGACAAAAGCGTCACGAGTGTTCCCACGAAAATCAGCACTGCCGAGCCCTCACAAAGAAGCGACGGTGACCGTCGTTAATCAGGTTTACGGCAACAAAGCAGAAAACTTTGGCGGAAATATGGCGCGTCGCGCCGGTGTAAACCAGAGGCCGAAGCAGCCGGCCCCGGCGCGGCCGGGCATCGTGCGGGCGGGCTGGAAAGCCCGCCCGCAGGGGAGATGGATGGCTGAGCGCGCCGGCGGCCGCCTTGTGGGTCAGGATTCCAGGGCGGCGAGGCTCTCGCGGGCGCGGGCGTCGGCGAATTTCTTTGTCTTACCGGCGCGCGAGGGCGGCTGGCACAGTCCGCAGACGAACGCATGCTGGGGATCGTGAGCATGCGCGACAAAATGTCCTCCGCAGCGGCAGCAGGCGGTCATTTGCAGCATCCCGGAGTCGAAAAAACGCACCAGCGTCCAGGCGCGCGTGAGACTGAGCACGGGCTCGTCGTCGTGCAACTGGACGTGTTCCAGATAGAGCCGGTAGCTCTTCACGATCGACTGGATCGTCAGGCAACCGCCATGGCCAGCCATGAAACGGTAGATGTTATAGAACAGCGACGAGTGAAAGTTCGGTTGCCAGGTCATGAACCAGTCGGTCGAAAACGGCAACATGCCCTTGGGTGGCGACACCCCTTTCAGTTCCTTGTACAGCTTGATGAGCCGGTCGCGCGACAGACTGGTTTCAGCCTCCAGCAATTGCAAACGCGCGCCAAGTTCGATCAGTTCGATGGCCAGGGTGATCTCCCTGACTTCGAGTACAACACTTTTATAGGCCATCCGTTCGCGTTTCCCCCGTCCTGATTGCCTGGCTTTGGTTACTACGTGCCATCAGCCGAGTTGCTCGACTGGCTGGCTTGCCATCAGGATCGCGGAATGCGCCTGTGCCACGGCGCCGGATTTGCCTTTGTCCGCCAGAGCGGACAGCACGGCATGGTCGTCGAAACGGAAACGGCACAACACCTGATTGGACGCTGCCAGCTTGACGGTCTGCGCCAACGACAGATTGGCGAGCACATCGGCTAACTGGTCCGAAATCCCCATGCGAAACATGCCCATCGGCTTGTCTTCGCGTAGCAGCCGCTGCGCGAGCAGGAGATAAGACAGGTTAACTTCTCTGATCTCATTGAGCATATCGCTTGTCGCGCTCATGATTCCCCCGGGGTGTATCTGGCTGGTCAGGCCGTTGTGGAAACGTTTGCTCGGACGCGCGCGCTTAAACCGCACGAATCGGCTCGTTTCTGGTCTTGCGAGCATTGTGTCGAAAGGGGGCGCGGACGAAAATCGGATAGACACCCAGCCTTGTTGACGGATTAATCCGTCATTCGTGTAGGAATTTTTCCTACAAGTGAGGGCGCGAGCGGAGCCAAACGGAAAGGGCTGAAGCGCAATCTGGAAGTCTATGCGCGGTGAATAGCTACCGACAGCGATGCGGAATGCGGACTGGAAGAGTGAGCCTGAAGGATTCAAATTCCGCACCGGTGCAGCGGTGAGAAAGAATTATAAGACGTTTTCACTCCTGCGTAACGCAGGCTCTGTAGGCGATGCGCTCTGATGTCCGGGCCCACGGCTTGCTGATAGGATGCGCTGCGTTCGAATAAAATGGCCGTTTTTTGCTTCCGGTTGTCGGGATCGCTTCCAGACGACCTGTAACGCGGCATGTTTCGCGCTGTAACAACATTAAGCGTTTGAAAAATAACTCGAATTCGCGCGGTCGATCCCGATAATGAAGCTAAGGGATTACCCGATGCAGGTTCGGAGCACCCCCGGGCGGCGGCTTACCGCGCCCAACCGTCCGTCAGGCAATCGCTCCTCGCTCCACTCGAGCGCCGCTATGCGATGCCGTTCAGTTCAGGAGAAACGCATGCGAATCGCACAAATTGCGCCGTTGTATGAAGCTGTCCCACCGAAACTCTACGGTGGCACCGAACGCGTCGTATCGTATCTGACCGAGGCGTTGGTCGAACTCGGCCATGACGTCACGCTGTTCGCGAGCGGCGACTCGGTTACCTCGGCGAACCTCGACGCCTGCTGGCCTCGTGCGCTGCGCCTCGATCCGACGATCCGCGACGCGCTGGCTCCGCACGTCCTGATGATGGAGAAGGTGCGCAAGGTCGCACATGAGTTCGACGTGCTGCACTTCCACCTCGACTACATGCCGTTCCCGCTTTTCAGCACGATGGACACGCCGTTCGTGACGACACTGCACGGCCGTCTCGACCTGCCGGAACTGCAACCGGTGTTCGATGCGTTTTCCGATGTTCCCGTAGTCTCGATTTCGGATTCGCAACGTGCGCCGCTGCCCCAAGCGAACTGGCTCAACACGATTTACCACGGCTTGCCGGAGCAGCTATTGACGCCGCAAACGCACAAGAAGCCCGAATACCTGGCGTTCCTCGGCCGTATCTGTCCGGAGAAGCGCGTCGATACAGCCATCAAGATCGCTGCACAAAGCGGTTTGCCGCTGAAGATCGCCGCCAAGGTGGACAAGGTCGACCAGGAATACTTCAAACGCGAAATCGAGCCGTTGCTGTCGCAGGCGCATGTGGAATTCGTCGGCGAGATCAATGAGGCGCAGAAGCCTGAATTTCTTTCGGGCGCCAAGGCGCTGCTATTCCCGATCGACTGGTCGGAGCCGTTTGGCCTTGTAATGATCGAATCGATGGCTTGCGGTACGCCGGTGATCGCGTTCAATCGCGGCTCAGTGCCGGAAGTGATCGACCACGGCGTGACGGGTTACATCGTCGAGGATGTGCAAGGCGCAGTCGCCGCGCTGCAACGCCTGGACGAACTGTCGCGCACCGAAATCCGTGCCCAGTTCGAACGCCGCTTCAGCTCGAAGACCATGGCGCAGAATTATGTGGACGGCTATTCGGCGCTGATCGAAGCCACGCGCCGCCCGGTGCTGCGCCAAGTCGCGGTGGGCTAAACGTTCCGTTCGAGCGGCTGTGGCGATTTTTCGCTCAGCCGCCTGAGAACCGGATCCGCAGCGCACGGCATTTCCGGCTTGCGCACCCGTAGTCAGTCATTTCTTCGTGTGAATCGTTTGCGCGAGCGGTAAATCCAGCTTATCCCGCTTCTTGTCTAAAAAAGCCGCCGCTTGAGGGCGGCTTTTTTAATACGGGTATGGATGCGCTTCCATCAAAGATTAGCACTCGGCAAATAAAAGACCGAGTGCCAATAACCTTCAGTTGGCTTTCGCGACGACCGGCAATCGCCTCAAGCCGCGCCAATCAGAAAGCGCTCGCGATTCTTGCCGACGATCCACTTGGGCGGTTTGCCGCGCCCGCTCCATGTATTTCCCGATTTGGGATCCTGGTATTTCGCCGGCAGCGGCGCCTTCTTGGGCGGGCGCCCGCGCTTGGCGGCGACGGCAAAGCCAAGATCTTGAGCGGTCAGACCGTATTCAGCGATCTTTTGGCGGATGTCAGCGACCACGTTGTCAATTTCAGTACGCCGCGCTTCTTCTGCTTGTGCCTGCAATTTAGCGATCTGCGCCTTGAGGTCTGCATATTGAGACATTCCGGTTCTCCCCTTTTTTAGAACTCATTCGCTCGCAGACTAACTGTAATTATAAAAATTCGCAATGGACAACAATACCGATTTAGCAAGATATCCTCTGATAATTATTAACACGGGTGAATTGTTAAACAGCCTCTTTATCTCGCAATAATAGGTAAGCCCGACGCCACATTGACAATTCTTGACAGCGGATTCGGCGACCTTTCCCTAGAATTGTGCGCCGAAGGCATGGCATCCGACTTAGCCGTGCGTGCTCGCGGAAGCGTCATCTTTTTAGGATTACCAATCATGCAGTTGTCAAAACGTCTCGCCGCCGAGTTGTTCGGCACCTTCTGGCTCGTGCTCGGGGGCTGCGGCAGCGCCGTCCTCGCCGCCAACTTCGCCGGGCCGGTCCACGGCCTGGGCATTGGGTTCGTGGGTGTGGCGCTCGCCTTCGGCCTGACTGTCCTGACAATGGCCTATGCGATCGGCCACATTTCCGGCTGCCATCTGAATCCCGCGGTAAGCGTCGGCCTGACCGTCGCCGGCCGCTTTCCGGCGCGCGATCTGCTGCCGTACATCGTCGCGCAGGTGATTGGCGCGGTGCTCGGTGCGTTCGTGCTGTCGCTCATCGCGACGGGCAAGCCGGGCTTCGACCTGGTTGCCAGCGGGTTCGCGAGCAACGGCTACGGCGAACGCTCGCCGGGTCATTACTCGCTCGCCGCGGCATTCATTTGCGAAGTCGTGATGACCGGTTTCTTCCTCTTCGTCATTCTCGGAGCGACCGACAAACGCGCGCCGGCTGGCTTTGCGCCGATCGCCATCGGCCTATGCCTCACGCTGATTCACCTGATCTCGATCCCGGTGACCAATACCTCGGTCAACCCGGCGCGTTCCACGGGCCCGGCACTGTTCGTCGGCGGTGCGGCGGTGGATCAGTTGTGGCTGTTCTGGCTTGCACCGATTCTCGGCGCAGTGATCGCGGGCGTGCTGTATCCGGCCCTCGCCGAAAGCCGCGACAGCAATTCGCAAAAGCTGGCGCTCGACTAGTCAAGAGCGCGGGCATTCAAATCGGGCGCTACGGCGCCCGCTCTGTTTTGCTGCGGACGGGCATGGGCATCGCGACATCGTGCCAATGGCGCGCGGGAGCACCGCTGCTAGAATCGTGCGACCTCCCAGGCTCGCACAGGTGCCCCTATGAAGCGTTTCCGCGGATTTACGCATGGTGTCGCACTCACCATCTGTGGCCTGTGCGCGGGTCTGTCGGCGCCCCCTACCGCGCATGCGGCGGACAGCGAGATTGAAACGCTCGTGTTCGTGCGGCACGGCGAGAAGCCGGCCCAAGGCTACGGCCAGCTCAACTGCCAGGGGCTGAACCGCGCCTTGGCTTTGCCGGCGGTGATCGCCGCCAAGTTCGGCAAACCGGACGCGATCTATGCACCCGATCCCGGCCAGCAAAAAAACGACAGCGGCAAGCCGTATTACTACATCCGGCCACTTGCCACCATCGAACCTACCGCCATCCAGTTCCAGATGCCGGTGCAAACACCCTACGGTTTCGCTCAGATCGACCAGCTCGGCAGCGCACTCGTCAATCCGGCCAATCGCAACAAGCTGATTGTCGTGGCTTGGGAACACAAGCTGATCGTGAAACTATTGCGCCAGATGCTGAGCGCGCACGGCGGCAATGCGGCCGATATACCGAAGTGGAAGAGCGACGATTTCGACAGTATCTATATTGTTCGCCTCAACTGGGAAAACGGCACCGCGCGCGCCAGCTTCAAACACGACCGGCAGGGACTGGATGGGCGCGCAACCGATTGCCCTTGCGCGGCGCTGCCGGATGCATCGTCGGCGGCTGCGTCGGCGTCTTCCGGGAATACAGCAGATTAATCAGCCAATACAGATGTAAGCCGCAATTACGCTCGCCGCCAGCTGATTTGACTAAAGCGTGGCGCCGGGCGAGCTCCGGAACGGCTCAAATGGTCGCGCGTCCTTGTACGGCTTGGCTTTGAGAGAGCAGCGGCTCGCACGGGCTGCACTCGAATGCCGCTGCGCCCGCCTTTCAATTCCCGCGACGATGCTTGCAGTCCGTAACATCTCGTCGCAGTACCCGCCGGCCGGAATGCGTAGATTGGTCCTGTGCGACACACATACGTCGCCTCACAGGAGAACAAACATGAAACGCATCGTCACTCACTTGCTGGTAGCCGCAGGACTCGCAGCGGGCGCATGCGGTGTCGCGCAAGCGCATACGGATCTGAACATCGGTTTGTCGCTCGGCGTACCGGTTTATGCCCGACCGGCTCCGGTCTATGCCGCGCCGCAGCCGGTGTATTACGGCAATCGTGGCTGGGGCCGCGGTTACGATCGCGGTGATTACTACCGTGGCGACCATCGGTATGACCGTGGCTGGAACCACAACGATCGTGGCTGGGGGCGCGATGACCGTGGCGACCATGGCGATCGCCGTGGCGGATGGCACGGCTGATCTTCGTGGTGCGGCTGACGGCGGCTAACGAGGTGTCTTGCCGCCGCCGCTCAACCGGCGACCTGCAACACGGTCGACAGCAACCGGACAGCCGCGAAGGTTCGCACGAGAAACGGCCCGCGTTCACGAAAACGGACGCGGGCCGGTTCCATTTTCGGTCAGGACATTAATTCGTCGTCGAGCGAGAAAAGCTTGCGCAGATGGTGCGCGACGCCCGCTTCGAAGTTGTTGCCAATGCGCAGCACGTTCGGCAGACGCGCCATGAGATCGGGATTGGCATTATTCATCATGAACGGATGTCCGGCCGTCTCCAGCAGATCGATATCGTTCATGTTGTCGCCGAACGCCACGCAATGCGAGGCATCCACGCCGACGCGCTCGAGCACGATCTGCAACGCGCGCCCCTTCGATACGTTCGCTGTCATCACTTCCAGGCAGTCCGGCAGCGAATAGGTCACGTAAAGGGCATCGCCGAATTCGCGTGCGAGATTTGCCGCGACCTGCGCGAGATCGGCCGGCTCGCCAATGTAGAGAGCTTTCGCGATGTCTACGCCGTCGTGTTTCGGCAGATCGGTCACCGCGTAAGTGAACCCCGAGTCCTGGTGAAACTTCAGCAGATCCGGCGCATCGCGATCGATCAGCCAGGCCTGATCGGCGAACAGATTGACGATCACACGGCCATGCGCACCGGCGATTTCCGGCCGCACCAGCCGTTGCACGATGGCAGGAGGCAGGTCGTCGGCATGAATCACCGTGTTGTCCGGCGCGTGAATGCGCGCGCCATTCGACGTGATCAGATACGGACTGATGCCCAGCACGTCGCGGATGCCCGCGACGTCGCAATAATGGCGGCCCGTTGCAATCACGAAGCGCAGGCCGTCGCTCTCGAGTTTACGCACGGTGGCGACCGTGAACGGATCTACCTGGTGATCGGCATTGAGCAGCGTGCCGTCGAGGTCCGTGGCGATAACTTTGTACATAGTGTGAGCAGTCGGGCAACATCGAAGCGCGTATTTTACCGGCGCCGGCCGGGTTCACCGGAAACGGGCGGGCCACGCCCGGCGATTCTCAGCCGTGAGCGCACCACGACGCGCCGTTTTCAGCTGCCGACACGAACCGCTTCGCGCTGCGCCAGTTGCAATCCACCATGCGCAGAGTCGGCCAGCGGCTCGCGCAACCGCGCCTGATAGATCTGCGGCACGTACTCGCGCAACGGCGTGCCGAGTCCGCCGCACAACGCGATCGGCAGGCTCGCCGAAGAATCCAGCGCGGCGATCATCTTGCCCACTTCGACGCCGGCCTCGCCGAGCAAACGCGCCGCGAACGGGTGCGTGCGGTGGGCGATGACGATCGGCGCAAGTCTCGCATAAGCGGTCTGATTGGCTTCGCAGAGCCAGACGACGAGGCTGTCACGGTCATGCGCGCCGGTATGGACGAGCAGCACTTGTGCGAGATCGTCGTTGGGGCCGCGGCCGTCGAGTGCATGTTGCGCATGCACGATGGCTCGCAACCCGAGCCACGCGCCGCTCGCTTCGTCACCCGACGGATAGCCGTAGCCGCTGACCATACGGCATTCGCCGTCGCCATCCAGCACGGCCGCCACGCTGCCGGTGCCAAGCGCGACGATCACGCCCGGCGCGCCGGCGTGTGCGCCCAGCAGGGTGGTATAGGCGTCGCTTTCCACGGCGAGTCCGGCTAGCGCGGGCGCCTGTGCACGAAACGCTGTCAGCCAGTCGCGATTATTAACGCCCGCCAGTCCGCAGCCAAGTATGCAGCGCGACCAGTCGAGCGCCACGCCGGCGCGTGCAAATGCTTCGCCGCAGCCGGCTGCAATGGCCTGCCACGCACGTTCGACACCGAGCCCCAAACCGGACGGCCCGCTTGCCGCCTGCGCCAGCTCGCGGCCCTGTGCGTCGCCGAGCACGACGCGCGTGCCGCTGCCGCCGCCATCGATGCCGATCAGAAAGAAGTCTTTGTTCATGGAATCGAATGAGTTCCGTGGATGAATAACGCGTAGCGTGGCAGGTCAGTTTCAATCCGGCAATCGGCCGAACGGCTAACTTGCAGTGCGCACGGCTTCGGCTATGCTGGCGGGCGACATCACAACGCAGGAGCGCGACAGTGACACAGCGATGCAACTGGGTATCGAGCGAAGCGCTCGCACACTACCACGACACCGAATGGGGAGTGCCCTCGCGCGATGACCAGCATCTGTTCGAGATGCTGGTGCTGGAGGGCGCTCAGGCAGGTTTGTCGTGGTCGACGATTCTCAACAAACGGGCCGGCTATCGGCGCGCTTTCGCCGACTTCGATATCGACAAAGTCGCGCGCTTTACGCCGAAGCATGTTGATGCGCTGGTGACGGACGAAAGTATCGTGCGCCATCGCGGCAAGATCGAAGCGGCCATTACCAACGCTCGCGCGGTCCAGCAGATTCAGGCCGAGCACGGCTCGCTTGCCAATTTCGTCTGGTCGTTCGTCGATCAGACGCCGATCCAGAACGATTGGGCTTCCTACAAGCAGGCGCCAGCGTCGACCGATATTTCGGACGCGCTCAGCAAGGGGCTGAAGCGCTACGGTTGCAAGTTCGTCGGCTCGACGATCTGCTATGCGTTCATGCAAGCGGTGGGTATGGTGAACGACCATGAGGCGAGTTGCACGTGCCGCGCACGATGCGCGGCGCTCGGCAAGAAGGGACGTAATCGTAAAGCGGGATGAAGCAGCGGCGGCGGCTTCCCGCTGTCTAGTACCGCGGTTCTAAAAAAGAAAGGTGGCTCAGGGAAACTCCCATGCGCCGCTGCGCGTGGTCCGCCCATCAGCCTGCGACGTAAGCCTGGAGGACGAAGACGCGACGCGCCGTGACGCCGGATTCGTCCCGATACGCCCAACCGGTGAAAGCGCTGCTGCGCTTCCGGGCCGCATTGGTCGTTATACCGTTACGAGCTGCGGCTGCGACAACCGGCAAACTCTGTCTGCGAGTTGCATCGACGAAAAACATCCGATTCGGGGAATCAGACGCTTTTCGCCGCGCCGCGCGAGTCCGGGCCTCGCCGCCGAATAGCGCGCGCCCGATATCGCCAGTCGCACGCTCAAACAACGAATAACCGCAGCGTAGCGCACGGGAGACCAACCATGAAAACGCTTAACTTCCTGACGCATCAGGATATTTTCGACCAGGCCGTCGACCATCTGTTAGCCCAGAAATGCGCCGCACTGCTGCCGCGCGGCGGCGGCGCCTATCGCGGCTATTGCGGCGGCTGCCCGGTGGGCAACTTCATCAGGCCTCGCGACTACATGACCGCGATGGAAGGTATTCCGGTGCGCTATGTGGGCAAAACGGCCACCGCAATGCCGGCGTATATGGATGTCGGCGTGTCCGCCCTGAAGAAGGCGCTTCTGCGCTCGCACATCAATGTGTACGACCCGGCCACCGTCGATCTGCTCAGTTGCCTGCAAAACGTGCACGATGCATTTGGCACGTGGGAGTGGCGTGACCGTCTGGGCTCGATCGCCCGCCAGTTCGGCCTTTCCGCCGGACGGCTGAAGAGCGCGGCATAACAGGGATACGGCTCGCCAAAGCACGACTGCGGCACCACCTCGGGTCGCGGCGCACACCGTCCGCCACCACAAACGCACAACCGCCTTGGTCGCCCAACGCCGGGCGATCCAACGAACGCCCAAAAAGAAACGGCCAAAAAGAAACGGCCAAAAAGCAAAACGGCGATGTGGCTTCTTTCGAAGCTCACACCGCCGTTCGGCCGTGCGGAAAAAGCGTGCTTAGTGCAGCTTCTTCGGCAGCATCTGGCTGCGCAGGCGCTTGTGCAGGCGCTTCACAGCAGCAGCCTTCTTGCGCTTACGTGCCGTGGTCGGCTTTTCGTACGATTGGCGCTCACGCAGTTCAGCGATCAGGCCATTCTTTTCGATTGCGCGACGAAAGCGGCGAATCGCCACTTCGAACGGCTCGTTTTCTTTCAGAAGAATCGTCGTCATGTAATTCCTAACTCAATCACTTGATAGGGGTAAATTGCGTGGCGGCATACCGCTCACGCGCCGGCCCTCCGGTCGTTCCAATTCATGGCCAGTAACAGGCAAACGCGGGCAGAACCCGGCCAAACCACGATTGAAACGAGAGGCAAAGCGGCCACGGAGGCCGGAAAAGAGAGGTGGGGAGTTCACCGCGGAACGCGGACAGACATGATGCAAAAGCCGCGTCTGCTGCCGTTTCGCCGACCTTTCATCAATGGAAAAGCATTGACGAAACAGGCAAAGATCTCAATTCACTCCCGATGATATCAGGAAACTCTCCATCCTACCAGGGGTTTAGCGATTGCGCCAGGTCGTTTGCGCTCAGGCGCTAGCTTCGTTCAGCTCGCGGATATCGGCGCCCGTCAGCATCAGATGAACGGCTGCCGCGAGGCTTTTGAGCTGGTCGACCGACGTTGCGCTGGCAATCGGGGCCGTAACGCCAGGCCGCGCGATCAGCCATGCCAGGGCAACCGTAGCCGGCGTGCTGCCATGCGCGTCGGCGATCCGGTCCAGCGCGGCAAGAATTCGCAAACCGCGTTCGTTCAGGTACTTTTCGACCCGGCTGCCGCGCGCCTTGTTGGCCAGATCCGCTTTCGAGCGGTATTTACCGGACAGAAAGCCGCTCGCAAGACTGTAGTACACCACCACGCCGAGCTGATTGGCGAGCGCCACCGGCTCGATGTCGCGCTCATATTCCGCGCGGTCATACAGGTTGTATTCCGGCTGCAACAGCTGATATTCGGGTAGTCCGTGCTGACGGGACACCGCAAGCGCTTCCTCCACGCGCGCGCCGCTGTAGTTCGACGCGCCGATCACCCGCACCTTGCCCGCCTCGATCAGTTTCTGATACGCGCCGAGCGTTTCGGCGAGCGGCGTTTCGGTGTCGTCGTCGTGGGAAAAGTAGACGTCGATGTAATCGGTTTGCAAGCGCCGCAGCGAATCCTCTAGAGCGGCCTGAATGTTCGCCGCCGACAACCCCTTGCGTTGCGGATGCTTCGAGACCTTGGTGGCGAGCACGATCTTGTCGCGCTTGCCGCTCTGACGGAGCCATTTGCCGATGATGGTTTCCGACTCTCCGCCCTGGTTGCCCGGCACCCACGCGGAATAGACATCGGCAGTATCGATAAAGTCGAGTCCGGCATCGACAAACGCATCCAGAATCGAAAACGAGGTGGCTTCATCGGCGGTCCAGCCGAAAACATTGCCGCCGAACATAAGCGGTGCGACCTGTAATTGCGAACGCCCAATCCTGCGCTTTTGCATGATTTCTCCAGGGTTTGTCACGAGAGAAAAAGAGAATACGCCGTCTTTTCAATACCTGCAGTGGGTCTGCGGAGCAAGGCTTCGCGGGCTGCGCAGCGCCGCCCGGCCCGGAAAACAATTGGGTCGCTATTGCACAAAGTTCCTCAAGTTTTTTTAAGAGGCGCCGTCAACCTTCACTGAGGCGGCCAGCAATGAACGAGTGCTTCCGCCGATGCCAACGTGGCGTATTGGGCTCAAGGCTTATTTAGGAGATTTTCCATGCTCGGAATCAATAGCAACATCAACTCGCTGGTTGCACAGCAAAACCTTAATGGCTCGCAAAGCGCCCTTTCGCAAGCCATCACCCGTCTGTCGTCGGGCAAGCGCATCAACAGCGCGGCTGACGATGCAGCAGGCCTGGCAATCTCGACGCGTATGCAAACGCAGATCAACGGCCTGAACCAGGGCGTGTCGAATGCGAATGACGGCGTGTCGATGATTCAAACCGCATCGAGCGCACTGTCCTCGCTGACCTCCAGCCTGCAACGTATCCGCCAGTTGGCGGTGCAAGCATCGACCGGTTCGCTGTCGTCGAGCGACCAGGCAGCGCTGCAGAAGGAAGTTTCGGCACAGATCGCTGAAGTGAACCGTATCGCATCGCAAACGACGTACAACGGCACCAACATTCTGGACGGCTCGGCAGGCAGCGTGACGTTCCAGGTCGGCGCGAACGTCGGTCAGACGATCAGCCTGGACCTGAGCCAATCGATGTCCGCAGCGAAGATCGGTGGCGGCCTGGTGCAAACGGGTCAAACGGTCGGCACGATCGCCGTCAGCCTCAGCTCGACGGGTGTCTACACGAGCACGGGCGCAACGATCACGTCGATCAACGTGCTGTCGGACGGCAAGGGCGGCTATACGTTCACCGACCAGAACAACCAGGCTATCTCGGCTGCGGCAGTGAGCTCGATTTTCAGCGCTGGTACGGCCTCGGGCACCGGCACTGCAATTACTTCGCTCGCGCTCAGCGCAGGTGCCATTCCGACGACCGGCGCGGCGTCCTCCGCCGCCATCGCATCGGTCGCACAGATCAACGCGATCAACAACCCGCCGACGGTTTCGGGCCTCGACATCAGCACGGTCACCGGCGCGAACGAGGCAATGGTCTCTATCGACAATGCGCTGCAGACCGTGAACACGCTGCAAGCTGCACTGGGCGCCGCGCAAAACCGCTTCACCGCAATCTCGACGTCGCAGCAAGCTGAATCGACCGACCTGTCGTCGGCACAGTCGCAAATCACGGACGCCAACTTCGCACAAGAAACGGCCAACCTGAGCAAGGCGCAAGTGCTGCAACAAGCTGGTATCTCGGTGTTGGCGCAAGCTAACTCGAACCCACAGCAAGTTCTGAAGCTCCTGCAGTAAGAGCTGACGCAGTAACGGCGATGCGCCGCGCGCAAACGGGGCGCATCGCCGGGTTTCAAGCGACGGGAGGCATGCCTCCCGCCGTGCATTTCCATCACGTAGTGATGTAGCATCGCGCACCAACCAACACCGATTTCCAGACGCCCGGAGCCTCTGCATGTCCTCGATCTCAACCTCGTCTTCTACAGCAAGCGCCAACGCCGCGCTGCAGTCGGCTGCCCAATCGATCATCAGCGGCTCGACGGGCAATTCGTCGATGGACGTGTCGACACTCGTCACGGCGCTCGTGAACGCCAAGACCGCCGGACAAACCGCGGCTCTGGCGGCACAGCAAACCACCGACAACACCACGCTGTCCGCGTACGGCGCACTGAGCTCGGCGCTCAGCGCGCTGCAGTCGGGCATCACGAATCTCGCCAACGGCAACACGCTGGCAACGTTCGCGGCGACCGCGAGCGGTACCGGGCTGACGGCGACAGCCGGCGTCGGCGCCGTGGCCGGCAGTTATTCGATCGCCGTGACGCAGATCGCCAGCTCGCAAGCCTTATCGTCGGCAGCCTTCGGCGCCACGACGGCGCTAGGCACTGGCACGCTGTCGATCTCGATGAACGGCAAGTCGATGGATATCAACGTCGACAGCAGCAACAACACGCTCTCGGGCATCGCGTCGGCGATCAACGCGAGCAGCAGCAACCCGGGCGTCACGGCCACCATCGTGACCGGCACGGACGGCGCCCACCTCGTGCTGCGCGCGGCGAACACGGGGGCGGCCAACGTCATCAACGTCTCGACCAGCAACGTCACGAGCGACACCGGCCTGTCGAGCCTCGGCGTGACGTCGACGGCCAGCACCACGGGCGGCCAGTCGTCGATCTCGTCGGCTAATTCGAACAGCGCGTGGACGCAAAGTGGCTACGCGCAAGACGCGGAGTACACGATCGGCGGAATCGCGGGCAGCAGTTCCAGCAACGCGGTGACCGGCGCCATTTCAGGCGTGACGATCAACCTGACGGCGGCGGCCGTGGGCACGCCCGCTGGCACCCCGCAGACGCTGACCATCGCGCAGGACACTACGTCGCAGAACACCGCGATCAACAATTTCGTGAGCCTGTACAACACCGTCGTGACGACGATGTCCACGCTCACGTCGTTCAGTTCCGGCTCGACGTCGCAAGGTCCGCTGCTGGGCGACTCCACGCTGCAGACGATCAAGAACACGCTGGCCAATATCGTCGGCGGTGCGGTTGGCTCGGGCAGCACGGGCGCCACCCTGGCGGCGATCGGCATCACGCTGAAGGACGATCCGGCGGACGGCACGCTGGTGGTCGACAACAACGCGCTGAACACGGCGCTGACGAGCAGCCCGGCCACGGTCGCATCGCTGTTCAATTCGACCAACGGCATTGCCGAGCAGTTGAACGCCAGCATCACCACCTTCACGCAGACCGGCGGCATCATCGACACGCGCAATAGCGCGCTGAACGCCGACCTGAAGAGCATCGCCACACAGCAAACCGCGCTCGCCGACTACACGACACAATTGACGAACCAGTATCAGGCGCAGTTCACCGCGCTGAACACGTTGATGGCGACCATGAACAACAATTCGCAATACCTGACCGCGCTGTTCGGCGGCACCAACAGCGCAGGCGCGCTGGCCACGAACAAGAGCTAAGCCATGAACACGCACAACATGACCCAGGCGGAACTGGTCGAACGCGTGTTGTCCATCACGCGGGCAATCGAACAGGCGGCCTCGCTCGCCGACTGGCCGGAAGCCGCCCGCCTGACCGAAACGCGCTCGCCGCTGCTGATGTCGCTCACCGCCGGCCAGAAACCGGCCGCGCTGGAGATGATCCGCCAGATCCAGGCGATCGACGCCGCGCTACTCGCCGACGCTGAAGTCACCCAGAACGAATTGCACATCGAGTTCGAAGCGGCGATCGGACGCACCAGGGCAGCCGGGGAATATCAGCGGATGGCCCGCCTGTAGAAAAATCAGCCGGGGCGGAGCCGCGCAAGGCGACGTCCGCTCCCAAACAGCCGGCTCAGCCGGCCGACCCAACAATAAGAACTACGTGCCGAAGTGAGGCGCGCTCGTTCCCTCAGCCCGCCTCGTGCGGGTTTTTTTCTTGTCTTTCGGCTTTTCACCCGTCCTCCCCATACGCCAAACAGGCGGCCTTTTCCCCATCATCTCCGAGCATCAGAACCGCTTGCCCCGTCGCACAATTTCGTTCATAGACCATTCTGCGCTGAGACCATGACTCTCCTGTACGAGCAGCCCACCGCCAACCCCTTGACGTCCGAGCAGCAACTCGAGCAGGACATTGCGCTCGTCTTGCAAACGGCTCTGGAGCACCACCACAAGGGTGAATTCGACGACGCCGAAACGCTCTATCGTGCGATTCTCGACGCGAAGCCGCAGCACGCGGACGTGCTGTACAACCTTGCCGTGCTGCTCGGCCAGACCGATCGGCCGCGGGACGCATTGCCGCTTTTCGAGCAACTCCTCGGGTACCAGCCGCAAAACGGGCAGTACTGGGCAGCCTATGTCAGCGCATTGATCGACGCAGGTGAAGCCGCCGCCGCGTGGCTCGCCCTGGAGATGGGCCAGAAGCAAGGGCTGAAAGGCCCCGCAGTGGATGGCCTCATCGTCCGGATGTCGAATCCGGACAAAGTCATCTCGACATTTCCGGTTGTGCCCAAAGAGCCACCGGGAACCGCCCTGCCGGCCGCGGAAAAAGGCGCCTCGGCAAACGCTCAGGAAAACCGCTCCACGATCGCGTCGGGACGCCGGATCAGCCAGCAGGAAACGAATCGCTACACGGCGCTGTACAACAAAGGCAATATCACCGAAGCGGTGAAAATTGCCCGCTCGTTCACCGAACGCTTCCCCGCGGACGGCAACGCGTGGCGATGGCTCGGCATCGCGCTGCACCGGCTGGGCCGTTACGACGACGCGGTCGCCCCGTTGAGCAAAGCCGCGGAACTGCTGCCCGAGGAACTCGAGAGCCGCACGGTGCTCGCGGATACGCTTCGCCTGAAGGGGCAGTATGCAGAAACGGAACAGGTTTGCCGCGCGATCCTCGAGATCAATCCGGAATACGCCGAAGCGCAGCGCATCTTTGCCATGTCGCTGGTGCATCAGGGCCGCGTAGCTGAGGGTTTTGCCGCAGCACGCCGCGCCATCGAACTGAAGCCGGACGATTCAAGCATCTACAGCACGCTGGGTGTGCTGCAACTCGACCTGGGCTTCGTGGCGGAAGCGGAGCAAAACTTCCGCGTGGCGCTTGAGAAAAACCCCAAAGACCCGATCTCGGCCGACAACTTTCTGTTTGCCCTCGCTCACAACCCTGAGATCGATCAGGGCACGCTGTTCGCCGAGCACCTCAAATTCGCGCAGCAACACGAAGCGCCAGTGCGCGCACAGTGGCCACGGCACGTCAACAAGCGCTCGCCGACGCGCAAACTCAAAATCGGCCTCGTCTCCGGCGATCTGTTCCGGCATGCCGTAGCGTCCTACCTGCTTCCGGTCATGCAGCATCTCGCCCAGGACCCGAACGTCTCCCTCCATGTGTACAACAACTACATCATGGAAGATGACTACACCCGATTGCTGCGCGATTGCGCCGATGAATGGCAGCAGATCACCGGCATGCCGGACGCGCAGCTGGCCAACAAGATCCGCGACGAACGCATCGACATTCTGTTCGACCTGTCGGGACATACGGGCCGCAACCGCCTCCTCACGTTTGCGCGCAAGCCCGCGCCGATCCAGGTGAGCTGGCTCGGCTATCCGGCCACCACAGGCCTCAGCGCGATGGATTACTACCTGGTGGACAGATTCGGCGTACCGTTCGGCGATGCCGAACGTATGTTCTCGGAGAAGATCGTCCATTTGCCGGCGAACGCTCCGTTCCTGCCCGAAAAGAGCGCGCCGCCGGTCAACATTCTGCCGGCCATGCACAACGGCTATGTAACCTTCGGCAGTTTCAACCGGATGAACAAATTGCGCCGCGACGTGATCGCGCTGTGGGCGGAATTACTGCACGCGCAGCCTTCGTCGCGCATGCTGCTCGGCGCAATCGCCAACGACGATGACGAACAGCTCCTGATCGACTGGTTCGGCAGCGTCGGTATCGGACGCGAGCGGCTGATGTTCCGTCGCCGCTCGAGCATCCCGGTCTATCTGCAGCAGCATTTTCACGTCGACATCTGTCTCGACACGTTCCCATACACGGGTTCGACCACCGTGCTGAATTCCTTGTGGATGGGCGTGCCGACTCTGACCATCTGCGGCAACACGCTACCGAGCCGCGCCGGCACCACCTGGATGTCGCACGTCGGGCTGGAGCAGTTTCTCGCTACGGACAAGGCGGATTTCGTCGCTAAGGGCGTTGCGCTGTCCTCCGATATTCCCGCGCTCGCCGCGCTGCGCATCGGTCTGCGCGAACGCTGCATGGCCTCGGCGGCATTCCGGCCCGAAGTGGTCGCCGCAGGGTTGTCGCGCGCCTTGCGAATCATGTGGCAACGCTGGTGCGATGGCCAACCGGCGATCCCGTTCGAAGTAACGGCAGAAGAAGCCATTGCCGCCACAGGCGACACCGCGCCATCCGAAACAGGGGAAAACAAGTGAACGCTGCCTTACCGCTTGGGGCCATCGAGCCGCAGATCGACGACCGCATTTACGTTACCCAGCCGCATCTCGCGCCGCTCGAAGAATTCATCCCCTATCTTCAACAGATCTGGGACAGCAAGATCCTGACCAATGCCGGCCCGTTTCACCAGCAGTTCGAAGCGGCCTTGTGCAAGTACCTCGGCGTCAAGCATCTCGCGCTGTTCACCAACGGCACACTGGCATTGCTCACCGCGCTGCAGGCGCTGCGCGTGACCGGCGAGGTGATCACCACACCCTATTCGTTCGTTGCAACCGCGCACTCGCTGGTGTGGAACGGCATCAAGCCGGTATTCGCCGATATCGATCCGCACACGCTCAATCTCGACCCCGCCAAAATCGAGGCCGCGATCACGCCGCAGACCACCGCGATCATGCCGGTGCATTGCTACGGCAAGCCGTGCGACGTCGAAGCGATCCAGAAAATCGCCGACAACTACAATCTGAAGGTGATTTACGACGCGGCCCATGCTTTCGGCGTGCAGACCGAAACCGGCAGTGTGCTCGAACACGGCGACCTCGCGGTGCTGAGCTTCCACGCGACCAAGGTTTTCAACACGTTCGAAGGTGGCGCGATCATCTGCCAGGACGCCAGGACCAAACAGCGCATTGACCATCTGAAGAACTTCGGTTTCGTCGACGAAGTGACCGTGGTGGCATCCGGCATCAACGGCAAGATGAGCGAAATCAACGCCGCGTTCGGGCTGCTGCAACTGCAGCACATTGATGAAGCGCTGGCAAAGCGCGCGCGCGTCGACGCGATCTATCGCGAACGGCTGCGCGATGTGCGCGGTATCCGCTGCCTGCCCAAAGAAGGCCAGAAAGTCGCGAACCACTCGTACTTTCCGATTCTCGTCGGACCGGAGTATCCGATCAGCCGGGATGCGCTGTATCAGAAGTTCCGCGACCGCAACATCTACGCGCGCCGCTATTTCTATCCGCTGATCTCGGACTTTCCGATCTATCGCGGCCTGCCTTCCGCGCGCCAGGACAACTTGCCAGTCGCGCGTGCCGCCGCGCAACAGGTGCTGTGTCTGCCGATCTTCCCGGCGCTGACAGACGACATGCTCGATCGCATCATCGGGATTATCGCGGATACCTGAACGTCATGAAGCTCGCGATCATGCAGCCCTACCTGCTCCCGTACATCGGGTATTTTCAGCTGGCTGCGGCAGCCGACAAGTTCGTCTTTTACGACGACGTGAACTTCATCAAGAACGGCTGGATCAACCGTAACCGCATGCTGCAGGGCGACCAGGTGCGTTATCTCACCGTGCCGCTCAGCGGTGCGAGTCCTTCGTTGAAGATTAACGAAGTGCTGGTCGAACCGCGCGAGCGGTGGCTGCGCAAACTGCTTGAATCGATTCGGCACGCCTATGCCAAAGCGCCTCACTACCCGCAGGTCAGCGCATTGATCGCACGGATTCTGGCGGAGCCTCTCGCGCCAGTTTCGCTGCTCGCTTCGCACACCGTCATGGAAATCTGCAAGTACCTCGAGATCGACACCGAATTCGTCCCGTCGTCGACGATATATGGCAACGCGCATCTCAAAGGCACGGAGCGGGTCCTCGACATCTGCGCAAAAGAGCAGGCGAGCACCTATGTGAACCTTCCGGGCGGCCGCGCGCTTTACGATAGCGCGGCGTTTTCGGCGCGCGGCGTGGAGCTTGCCTTCATCGAGCCGAACCTGTGTCCCTATGCGCAGTTCGACGACGGCGCCTTTCATCCCGCCTTATCCATTCTCGACGTCCTGATGTTCAATAGCAAAAACAGCGTGAGAGATATGCTGTGCGTCGAGGTGACAGCATGATTGCGCGCGAGCCGCGCGCAATCGGCGGCTATTTCGAACTCGAACTGCCGCGAGTCGAAGCGCCTCTTCACGGCGACGCGCTGCGTTTCCAGTCGTCGCGCGCGGCGTTCCTCGCACTGCTTCGGGCGAAGCGGCCGGCTGCCGTCTGGATGCCCTGGTACATTTGCGACGCGATGATCGAGCCTTTGCGCATGACCGGCACGCCGGTCAAACGCTATCGGCTCGATGCCGACTTGCGTGTGCAGTCCGCCGATATCGGCGACGATGAGTGGCTCCTCTACGTCAACTATTTCGACCTGTGCGCCCGCCAGGTCGACGACGTGCTCAGCCGCTTTCCTCGCGAACGCGTGTTGATCGACAACGCGCAAGCGTTCTTCGCGCAGCCCGCCGACTGTCTCGCCACGCTGTACTCGCCGCGGAAGTTTCTCGGCGTGCCGGACGGCGGCTATCTCGTCACCCGGCAGCCGATCGATATGCCGGAAGCAATCGACGATGCTTCATTGCTGCGCTGCGGACACCTGCTGACCCGGCTCGCAAAAGATGCGGAAGCCGGCTACGCCGGCTACGCCGCCGCCGAAGAAGGTCTGAAGTACCAGGAGCCGTTGCAGATGTCGAGACTGACCGAGCGGCTGCTCGCCAGTATCGACTATGCAGATGTGCGGGCGCGCCGCATCGAAAATTTCGCTTTCCTGCATGAGAAGTTGCAGCGCTACAACCGCTTTACGTTTCGCCACGACGAACATGCGGTGCCGCTCTGCTACCCGTTTTTCGACGCACCCACTGGCGCGCGGGAAACGCTTCGCGCGCAGCGCATCTATACGCCCACTTACTGGCCGGACGTGGCGGACGCTGAAGGCGCGCCGGACTTCGAGCGCAATCTCCCGGCCTCGACCCTTTGCCTGCCATGCGATCAGCGGCTTA
This sequence comes from Paraburkholderia sp. USG1, assembly GCF_031570135.1. Lineage (NCBI taxonomy): Bacteria > Pseudomonadati > Pseudomonadota > Betaproteobacteria > Burkholderiales > Burkholderiaceae > Paraburkholderia > Paraburkholderia sp. USG1. Next base: position 154,985 of record NZ_JAMWXW010000010.1, read on the forward strand.
CGCGCGACGATCTCGCGCCGATGGTGCAACACTTACTGGACCGGCTCGCATGAGCGACAACACGATATTCCTGCGCGAGATCGAACGCGGCGACCTGCCGACTATCAATGCGTGGCGCTCCGACAAGGCGCTAGTCAGCCTGCTGGGCGGCGCCTTCCGGTATGTGGGCGCCGAGATCGACAACAGATGGTTCGATAGTTACCTCGGCTCCCGCGCCGCCAATGTTCGGCTCGCCGTATGCCTCGCCTCCACCCAGGAATTAGTGGGCGTGACATACCTGCTGGACATCGACTGGGTGCACCGCTGCGCGGAGTTCTCGATCCAGATCGGCACGCAGACGGCACGCGGCCGCGGCATCGGCGAGGCCGCGACGCGCCAGACGCTCGACCACGCATTCGGCGACCTCAACCTCAACCGTATTTCGTTGACCGTGCTCGCGTCCAATGCGCGCGCCATCGCCCTTTACGAGAAGGTGGGCTTTCGCGCCGAAGGTCTGTTGCGCCAGGCCGCCTTCAAAGGCGGCCGCTATCTCGACGTCGTTCCGATGGCCATCCTGGCTGATGATCGACGCTGAGCCCTTCACTTTTGCCGTTGCTTCGCCCCACTCATGAACACGATTGATGCTCAACACCACACTGCGCTTGCAACGGCAGGCTGGACGGTGCTTCCCCGGCTGATTCGCAGCGAATTGCTCGATTCGGTGGTCGAGGCGCTGGGTCCTTCGCTCGCGTTGCGCGACGAAATCCGGCACCGCAACGGCGTGCTGGAAAACAGCGCCGGCACCTTGCACCATCTGCTGATGGATGACCCGTGTTACGTCGAATTGCTGGCGCAGCTCTCGGCGCTGGAGCCGATTTTCAAGGGGTACTTTGAAGGCAACTTCGTTCTGAATTCGTACGGTGGCGTCATCAACGAGCGCGACTCGCGCGCGTACGTGCAGAACGTGCATCGCGATATCCGCTTCGGCTCCGACACGCGGCGCTTTATGGTGAACGCGTTGGTGATGCTCGATGATTTCACGCTGGAGAACGGCGCAACGCATATTCTTCCGCACTCGCAGAACATGCTGGAGCAGCCCACCGACGAGCATTTCTACGCTCACGCCTCGCGTGCGACCGGAGAGCGTGGCTCGATTCTGCTGTTCGATTCGCGCATGTGGCATGCAACCGGACGCAATACCACCAACGCGCCGCGTCGTGCGCTGACGCTGACGTTCACCAGCCCGTTCTTCAAGCCGCAGCTCGATTACGCACGCCTGTTCGGCTACGGCAATCTCGGCCGCTGCAATGCATGGATGCGCCAGGTGCTCGGCTTCAACGCCCGGGTGCCGCAGTCGCTCGATGAGTTTTACGTACCTGTGGAGCAGCGGTTCTATCAACGCGGACAGGATTGACGATATGAGCAGAGACTACAACGCAGAAGCAAAAGATCATCCCGAACATCGGTACGCTTACGACTTCGACTACCTGATGCATGAGTACATGCTTCGCACATTCGAGCCATTCCTCGCGGGCGATGACGCGCTCGAACTGGGATGCTTCGAAGGCAACTTCACGCGCCTTCTGACGCAGCGCTTCGATTCCGTGGAAGTGGTCGAAGCCTCGGCGGACTGTATCGCCGTTGCGTCGGATAAAACGAGGGGCGCCGTCAAGTTCCATCACTCGACGTTCGAGACCTTCGAACCGGCGCGGCGCTACGACAATATTTTCCTCATCCATACGCTCGAGCACCTCGATCATCCGGTCGAAGTCCTGAGCCGGATTGGCAGCTGGTTGTCCGAAGGCGGCAGGCTGTTCGTGGCTGCGCCGAACGCGCGGGCCGGATCCCGGCAGATCGCGGTCAACATGGGGTTGATCGACCATCACGCAGCCGTGACGCTGGCGGAAGCGGCGCACGGTCACCGGGTGACCTATTCGATCGATACGCTACGGGCCGACCTGCGTGCGGCGAAGCTGCGACCGGTCACTGAAGGCGGCGTCTTTTTCAAGGGCCTTGCCAACTTCCAGATCGATGCGGCGTTGGAGGCGGGCATCATATCCAGAGCGTATCTCGACGGCTGTTTCGAGTTGGGACGCGTCTATCCCGACTTGTGCTCCAGCGTGTACGCGATATGCGAGCGCGAGACGGCGCACTGATCGGGGCGAGTCGAGCCGCCCTATCTGGTTCGCAGCCGGCCTGAGCCGGCTGCCGTAAGTCCGCAGCGTGCTGCTCCCAAGGCGCCGCGTTACTGAAAAGTCGCATTGACCGACAGTTGCACCGCATTGCCCTTCGGCCGATTGCTGGTGTTGAATTCATTGACCCAGCGCAGAGAGGCCGACACGGGTGTCTTCTGGATCTTGCCCGACCACGTGACCATCGGCCCGAGACCAACGGAATGGCCCTGACTGCCGCCGACGGCATCTGCGATGCCGCCGCTGTCATTGCCGATCTGCTGGATGTAGCCGCCCACCACGCCGACACCCCAGCCGTTGCTGAAGCGCTTGAGCGCAAGCAGATCAAGCACGCTGACCGGCGCGTTGTGATAATGGGTGTCGTTATTGGGCGTGTAGAACTCGAGGCCATAGTTCAACGACAACTCGATGTTCTCTTTCGGCAGCAATTTCGTGTAAGCGATTGTGGGTGTGAAGGTCCACGTGTTCTGCCCGGCATTGGCGAGCCGGTTAGGGTTGTACGCGCCGGTCGGCGCATAGATCTGCACACTCAACGCGATATGGTCGGTCTTGGTCAGGTGATAGCCGGCAATAACCGGCGTGAAGAAGAAGTCGGCGAACTGCGTGCCGTGGTCGTTCGGCAAACGGCCATGAAATGACGAAATGTCCGTGTACTGGACCGGCACGCCAAACGAGGACGCGAAGTTCCAGCCACCCACAGTAATGCCCCACGTCTTGATCGCCGCGAGGATGGTGTATTCGGCCGTTGCGTCGACGCCGGCAGTGACCTGACCGGCGATCGGAATCGACTTGCTCGCGCCGAGCGAGCCCTCATAATAGATCGTGGCGGCGGTCACAATCCAGTCGTTGGTGGGCGGCACGATGCCGCCATAGGGTGTCACCTGCATGCCGGTGATCGGCCGGCCAATGCCGCCTTCAGTCGCCCACACTGTTTGGGAGAGACTCACGCCGGCAGCGGCCAGAAGCGCACCCTTGCACAGTCGGGCGACAAGCCGCCTCGTCGGGAAGAAACCGTTAGGTTGACTCATAATCGTCCTTATCAAATAGGAGTTCGGCATTCTCACTCCGGCCGAACCGCATACGGACCGTCTGCGTCGCAAAGCCGCACGCGTGCAAGTGCGCGCGCGTCAGGTTTCTCGCACAATTGGCGGCAGTGCCCAGTTGTCGTCGAGCATTGCCTGCCTGAGACCGTGGGCGCGTAAGTGCAGGGAGAACTTTTCACTACCCGGCGCCTGCAACCAATTGGCAAACTTTTGTCTTCACTGAACCTCGTGTTTTTCACGTAGGGCGCGAGCAAGCCATCTGCATTGAACTGCGGGTCTTTGATCTTCTTACCCAGCGCATGGCGGTTCTGTGGGCTGAGTGAAAAAGTGATGTGCGTTATATACCGTTAGCGACCGAAGGCCCTTGCCAGGAGATAGCCGATCTTTAGGGAAGCTCACAGTGTAGCGCCCGCTGCCATCAAGGATTTGACCAGATGCGTCGGTGTCCGAATAAAAACACTTTGCCTCGCTCGCGTTATTGACAGCGACGTTCGACTTCGCTATCGCCGTTGGAGTGTAGTGGTTATCGCTCCAGTCTCGTCCTGAGTGTTCTTATCGGCGAGCGCCTGCCTTTACCTGATGCGAATTTGTTTCAAAGTGATGGTCGCGTTCGTGTGTCCGATTTATATTCAATTCATTTGGCGCGCTTGTTCGTGCGGCTGAGCGACCACTCACGGATGGACGCCAGACCACGCGGAAGAGGCGTGCCATGTCACTTGAGCAATCGGGAAAGGTGGCGCGGCGGGATACGGGGCTTGCATGAGCGCTCCTTGAAAACGAGAAACGCCGCATCAAACGAAGCATGCGGAAAGTGGACTATTCACCACGCTGGCATCGTTGGGAATACTAGCAATGTTTCATGGCTTTATAGAGATAAATTTGTAACGCGGCCGAGGTGCCGCGTCCAACCAGGCGCCGTCCGGCCTCCTGAAATATTCAATTGGTATTTGTGCTGGCGGCACGGGTTCCTCCGCCGTCCGGAAAAAATTCTGCAAAGACTGCAATAAGCGCCTTGCGCCCATTAGACTGGCGCTCGTTCGAGGTTCGATCCACCGCTTTCGATGAGGCTTTCATGATTCGCACGTTGCACCGGTATTGCATTGCCTTCACTGTCGTACTTCTGTCCGCCTGCTCCGTTACGCCACACCAGGACGGAGGCGTGTCGCAGGCAGGCGCATCGACGGCCGTGACCCTGGCATCGTGGAACGACACCGTGACCAAACGCTCGATCGTCGATTTCGTCACGCTCGTGACGACGCCCGAATCCAGGGACTTCATTCCGCGCGCCGACCGCATCGCCGTGTTCGACAACGACGGCACACTGTGGCCGGAGCAACCCGCGCCGGTACAACTGGTGTTCGCGCTGCAACGCGTGAAGACAGTGGCCGGGCGGCATCCGGAGTGGAAGCGCCAGGAACCGTTCCGCTCGATCCTCAAGGGCAATCTCAGGAATGTGGCGGCAGGCGGCGACGCCGGCTCTTTGCGGGTGGTCGATGGCGCGGCCAAACCGCTTGCCATCGACCGCGTGATCGGCAGGCGTCCGGTGATCGCGTTCGGCAACGCGGACGGCGACGCGCCGATGCTCGAATGGACCTCGGCGGGCGACGGCCCGCGCCTTGCCGCGCTCGTGCATCATACGGACGCGGAACGCGAATATCAGTATGACCGCGCGTCGAAGAGCGGCAAGCTCGACAAAGCTCTGGACGAGGCCGCTGCAAAAGGCTGGCTCGTCGTCGACATGAAGGACGACTGGAAGACGGTGTTCAAACCGGCCAACGCGACAACGTCGGCAGCGCAGGACGCAACGGTCAAGTGAGCGTGAAGCGCAGAAGGCCTGCCGGTGCGCAACCTTCCGCGATTGTTCCACTTGCGGTCAGGTGGCTCGTTGAGCGGCGCGTCTAGCGAGTCAGCGTAATGACCAGATAGGTCGCATACAGCACGCCGCAAACCAGCAACGCCCACACCGGCACACCGCGTTCGCGCACATTGATCCGCAACCATGCTGCGGCGGCGAGCGTGATCACGATGCCGGTCACTACCTCGATGCGCGGCATCCACGGCGTCAGCAGAATGCCGATCGCGGGCAGCAAGGTGCCCTGGAACACCATCGCGCCGGTGATGTTGCCGAACGCCAGCGTGTCTTTGCCCCGGCGAATCCACAGAATGCTGTTGACCTTCTCCGGCAGCTCAGTGGCGATCGGTATGATCAGCAGCGAGAGCAGCAGCGGCGAGATACCGAGCGCCTGCGACACGCCGCGCACACCGTGGATGAAGCCCTCCGCACCCCACACCAGCAGCGCGACGGCGAGCGCTAGTTGCGCCACGATGGTCACGAGGTTGGTCGGCACGCCGAGACGCGAGATCAGCATCTTGCCCGGTGCTTCGGTGCCGTGACCGGCCTCGACCAACTCGTTTGATGCGCGGAAGGTCATCACCACATACGTGATGTACACGCCGACCAGCGCTGCGCTGAAGAGGGCGCGCACGAGCATCTGCTCGTGCGGCACGTACATTGCCGCAGCGGCCAGCACGAACGCGCACAGAAAGTAGTTGAGGTCGCGCGTAAAGCCCCTGCGTTCCGGCGCGACCCAGCCGCTCGCGCCGCGCGAACCGAGGATCGCGAGTGTCATGAGGAAGGTGGAGAGCGTGGAGAGCATCAGCGGCGCGCCGAGAATTGCGCCGACGCCGATCTCCTGGTTGACCGCGCTATCGGTCGTACCGCTGGCGATCGCCAGCAGCGGCACGAGGGTCTCGGGCAAAGCGGTGCCGACCGCTGCGAATAGCGAACCTGTCACGCCCTCCGAAATTTTGAGGCGTTCGCCCAGGTGTTCGAGCGCGTTGGTGAAGAGTTCGGCCGCCACCAGAATGACGACCAGCATGACAGCGAGTTCGAGCAGGAGGCCGGTCATAGGCGGCTCCCCGCAAGCACGGAGGGGCGGCGGCGCGGCAGACGGCGAGCGGGAGAAACTGGCAGGGCACAACGATGTATCACGAGGCAACTCCGCGGTCGGACGTAGATGACAAACCAATGACGCACCGCCGCCCGTCCGACCAGAACGAGGCAGTGCGTCAATGGTCTCGCCAAACCGACACGGTCGAACGCGCCATGACCTACGAGGCCAAGTATGTTGACGCGTTCTCCTTCAAAGGATGAAGGAAGGCTACTCCCCAGTGACCGGGCGATTCTAACGGCAGGGGACGCTTTCAACAACCTTGGTAGGGGGAAAAGAGCGGCGGGGTGGCGGGGGCCTTGGTAACTCCCCGCGTAGCCGCTAATCAGGCAGATCAATTGAAGTGATACTGCAGACCGATTGTGAAACTGTTATTTGTTCTTTTGGTGCCGTCGTGATTGCTGGTGTCGGTTGTCCATTCGCCTATGGCGCTTATGTGTCTGGCAAATTTATATTCGATGCCCAGGCCCCAATGGAAACGCGTGTCTGGATCGTCGCCGGTGAATCCAATGCGGACATAAGGCAATATCTGATTGAACGGCATGCCGAATTTTGCATCGATTCCGCCGTCCTTATAGGTTGTCGAGCCGTGATGCAAATCGGCAAAGGCCTCGGCGCCCACTATGAACCGGTCGATGTCGAAATTATATCCGGCCGTGAAACCTGGGAAAACCGTAGTGTGCGATGCTTTGCTGATGACACCGGAAGCATTGGAACTATTCACACCTACCTTGAAGCCCAGGTATGGGCCGGCAAACTGGCTTGCGCTCGAGAGAGGCTGCACTGATTGCGCGTGCGCGAGGTTGGACAGCATCATGATAGATGCAGTTAAAATCAATCGGATTGTTTTGTACATGACCTGCAAATAAAACACTGGCGTGCGAATGGTTTCGCGAAAGCCCTTTTATTAAGTGGGGAAGCGATTGCTGAAATACCGCCCCGGGAATTCCACGCGTCGTGAGATTTGCATGGTGCACGCATGCTAATTAAGGGGACAGACTAGGGCAATTGGAAATTTCTGCAGATAAACGTTTACACGTCTGATTCTGAATTGATGGACGGAAATTTACAGATGTTTTTGGATAGTTCTGTTGGGCTGGGGGGTCGTGGAGTGACGGCGGGGGGCATGTCTGCGGGCTCTGGGATGGAGTACGGCGCTTGGGTGGACATCACAAGGCTGGGAAAATAAAGGGATTCGGCGCACACAGCGCAAGCCTTAGATTAAGGTCGACTCTTTTTTATGCCCGGCTGGGATCGAAAAAACCGGCTGAAGGCGTGCCAGATAAGGCATTAAAGGCGCCCACCACCAGCCAGTGGGTCCAGCCGATGATGGCGAAAGCAGGACCGCAGTTAGCCGCAATTCGGGGGGAGCTGGAACAGGTGAAGCCGCTGAAAGCCTTACGGCTATTGGTGCGCCCGGCTGGGATCGAACCAGCAACCCCTGCCTTCGGAGGGCAGTACTCTATCCATTGAGCTACGGGCGCTTCACCACGAAAGCGCGGCAACCAGAACGGATGCGACGCAAAGCGACAGACCGAAAGGATACCCGGTTTCGGCCGTACCGTCCACCGGACGGCCTGAATGGCAGCACCCAGCGCCTTCCGGCCGCTCCTCGCGATGCGGGTAAACGCCTGCTGAACACCCCGCCGCGCCCCTCGCCGCCGTCGAAATCTTGCGTCTATAATCGTCCGTGGCTGATTAAAGAACAAGAAATTGCCGTCACGCTGTACCGCTCACATACCCACGGAGACGAGACAAGCATGAGCGAAGCACCACACGGAGCCCCGATCAAAACCCCAGCACAGCTCATCGCCGCGATCATCGCCGGGTTTGCTGTTCCGATCGTCATCATCGTGCTGCTGGCCGTCTACGTCGATAACTCGACGCGCACCGGCGCCGGCACCGACTCTCTCTCCGAAGCCGAGGTCACCGCCCGCATCAAGCCGTTCGCCCAGGTCGACATTCGCGACGCCAATGCGCCGCGCATCTACAAGACCGGCGAAGAAGTCTACAAGGCCGTTTGCTCCGCGTGTCACGCGTCGGGTGCAGCAGGCGCGCCGAAATTCACCAATACCGCCGACTGGGCGCCGCGTATCGCGCAAGGCTTCGACACGCTGCTGCACACGGCGCTCACCGGCAAGGGGGCAATGCCGCCGCGCGGCGGCACCAGCCCAGACGATTACAGCGACTTCGAAATCGCTCGCGCGGTCGCCTACATGGCGAACAATTCCGGCGCGAGCTTCCCTGAACCGGCTGAGCCGGCTGCGGGTGCCGCAGCGGCATCCGGCGCAGCAGCAGCCGCACCGGCCGGCGGGTCGGACGCGGGCGCGGCCCAGGCCGCCGCGGCAATGGCCGCGATGGCCAGCGTGCCGCAAGCGGCAGCACCGGCAGCCGGCGGCACGCAAAGCGCGGATGCCTCGCAAGCCGGCAAGGCGCTGTATCAGCAAGTCTGCCAGGCCTGTCACGCTGCCGGCGTGCTGAACGCACCGAAGTTCGGCGACAAGGACGCCTGGGCGCCGCGTCTGAAAGACCCCATCGACACGGTCTATAACTACGCGCTGCATGGCAAGGGCGCGATGCCCCCGAAGGGCGGCTCGAATGCCTCGGACGCGGACGTAAAGGCTGCCGTCGACTACATGGTCAGCGCGGTGAAGTAAGACGAGGCGTGGCCTGCGCCACGTCGCAAAAAAATCCCTGCCCGTGGAAACGCGGTGCAGGGATTTTTTCTTATCGGCTGCAGGTGGGCGCGGGAGCCAGATCAGCGGCTTCACCGCTCACGCCGTCGAACCCATACGTTTCGCCGGAGCAGCTCAGCGGCCTCAGCACTCGCTCACGGCTTCTGCAACAGCGCCTTCAAACTCGCAAGCCGGTCTTTCGGCGACATCGGCGCTTCTTCGGGCGTCGGCGGCGGAGCGTCGTCGAGCAGCATTTCGGGAATGAAGCGCGACGGCTCGCACACCACCGTTTCGCGCGCGCGCTTGCGCTTCTTGCACCAGTTCAGATGCAAACTGCGCTGCGCACGCGTGATCGCCACATACATCAGGCGGCGCTCTTCTTCGATGCGCGCGTCGTCGATCGGCTCGTCGTCGGGACCGCCGCGATGCGGCATGATGCCTTCTTCGACGCCAACCAGAAACACGTGCGGATACTCGAGCCCCTTCGACGCGTGCACCGTCGAGAGCCGCACCGCGTCGGGATCTTCCTCGCGGCCTTCGAGCATCGACATCAGCGCGACGGTCTGGATCAGACCCAGCAGACTTTTGCCGGTGTCGCCGAGACCGTCGGCAGTGTCGTAGCCGGTGGCTTCGTCGGCCGCGGCGCCCGTCGGCTCAGCCTTGGTGCCTTTGCGCTTCAACCACTCCATGAACTCCAGCACGTTTTGCCACTTGGACTGCGCCTGACGTTCGTCGAACGCGTCGTACAGGTAGGCTTCGTAGTGGATGGCGTCCATCAGTTCGTCGAGCAGCGTGCCGGCGGCGTCTTTCTCGGCGCGATCGGTGAGGCGCTGCATGAAGTCGCAGAACACGCGCATGGGTTCGATCTGCCGCGGCGACAGACGCGCCTCGATGCCGCCCATGTAAACCGCCTCGAACAGCGACACCTTGGCCTGTCCCGCGAACGAACCGAGCGCCTCGAGCGTCGTATTGCCGACGCCGCGGCGCGGCGTGGTGATCGCGCGGATGAACGCGGGGTCGTCGTTCGCGTTGGCGATCAGGCGCAGATAGGCGCAGATGTCCTTGATCTCGGCCTTGTCGAAGAACGATTGGCCACCGGACAGCACGTACGGAATCCGCTCACGCCGCAGCACCTGTTCGAAGATGCGCGCCTGGAAATTGCCGCGATAGAGGATCGCGTAGTCGCGAAAATTGGCGCGCCGCTCGAACTTGTGCGCCGACAGACGGAACACCACGGACTCGGCCTCGTGTTCTTCGTCGTTACAGGGCGTAACGGTGATCGTGTCGCCCATGCCGTGTTCGGACCAGAGCTTCTTTTCGAACAGCTTCGGATTGTTCGCGATCACGTTATTCGCGGCGGTCAGAATGCGCACCGTCGAGCGGTAGTTCTGCTCCAGCTTGATCAGATGCAGCTTCGGAAAGTCCTTGCTGAGCTGCCCGAGGTTTTCGAGCGTCGCGCCGCGCCAGCCGTAAATGGCCTGATCGTCGTCGCCCACCGCCGTGAACGCCGCGCGCTTGCCGGCCAGCAGCTTCACCAGTTCGTACTGGCAGGCGTTGGTGTCCTGATACTCGTCGATCAGCAGATAGCGCAGCTTGTTCTGCCAGCGGTCGCGCACCTGCTCGTTCTTCTCGAAGAGTTCGGCGGGCAGACGGATCAGATCGTCGAAATCCACCGCCTGATAGGCGTGCAGCGTCGCCACGTAATTGCGGTAGACGATCGCGGCCTGATGCTCGTCCTCGTTCGCCGCAATCGCAATCGCCTGCTCGGGCATGATCATGCCGTTCTTCCACAGCGAGATGATCGACTGGATCTTGCGGATGAAGCCCTTGTCCGTCGAGCCGACCTGCTCCTGGATCATGCCGAAGCAGTCGTCGGAATCCATGATCGAGAATTGCGGCTTCAGGCCGACGTGCTCCGCTTCCTGCCGCAGAATCTGCACGCCGAGCGAGTGGAAGGTACAGACCGTCAGCTGGTTGACGGGCACTTTGCGGCCTTCCTTGCCGGGCGTGGTGAGCGTCTTGCCTTCCAGCAGCTTGCCCACGCGCTCGCGCATTTCCAACGCGGCCTTGTTCGTGAACGTGACGGCGGCGATGTGGCGCGGCTCGAAGCCTTTGGCCTCGATCAGGTGCGCGATTTTCTGCGTGATCACGCGCGTCTTGCCGCTGCCTGCGCCGGCGAGCACGAGACATGGACCGTCGAGATAACGGACCGCTTCATTTTGAGCGGGGTTCAGGCCTGCGGACATCGTCTATGGATGGGTGATGCGGTTAAAGCGGCGGTTGAGGGCGCGGCGGCGCGAAACGCCGGGGGCATGCTGCGCGGCGCCGGCTGCCGGAACAGGCGCCCCGCGCGGTGCGGAGGGCGTTCTGGCCCGCTGCGCAAACGCGCGAGCGGAGCGATGTTAACACGGATGCACGCAACCGATGCCGCGTCCCATGACGGTCACCGGCACCACGACGACCCTGACGGTCCGCCTTCCGGACATGCCACAATTGCAGTGTTGCGCGCCGCCGCCACGGTGGCAAAGCGGCGCGCCGTTTTTGCAGGAAGACAAGCATGTCCGCATCGCTGAAGATTGGATTGATGGGTTACGGTTTCGCCGGCGCGACCTTTCACGCACCGGTAATCGCGCACTGCGGCCGCGCGAGCGTCGCGGCCATCGCCACGAGCCAGCCCGAGCGCGCGCTCGCCGACTATCCGCATACGAAGGTGGTGGCCGACCTCGACGCACTGCTGGCGCTCGAAGAAATCGACTGCATCGTGATCGCCACGCCGAACGACACGCATTTCGAACTGGCGCGCCGCACGCTGGAAGCGGGCAAGCACGTGGTGGTCGACAAACCGGTCACGCTGAATGCCGCCGACGCCCGCACGCTCGCCAACATCGCGCTCGCCCGCGGCAAGCTCTTCATGCCGTTTCACAACCGTCGCTGGGACGGCGATTTTCTGACGGTGCGGGATCTGCTCGCGAGCGGGGAATTGGGACGGGTCACGCAATACGAATCGCATTTCGACCGTTTCCGGCCGGAGGTGCGGCAGCGCTGGCGCGAGGAAGCGTCGCGCGGCGGCGGCTTGCTGCTGGACCTCGGGCCGCATCTGGTCGACCAGGCGTTGGCGCTGTTCGGCACGCCGCAGAGCTTGCTGGCCACGGTGCGCACGCATCGCGACGAGGCCAGCGCGCCGGACTACGTGCATATCCAGCTCGGCTATGGCGAGTTCGAAGTCGTGTTGCACGCCAGCGCGTTGACTGCTCTGGTCGCGCCGCGATTCACGATTCACGGCACGCGCGGCAGCTACATGAAATATGGGCTCGACACGCAGGAAGACCAGTTGAAGGCCGGCCTGCGACCCGGCGACGAAGGCTTCGGCGCCGGCAATGCGGCAGGCGTGCTGCGCGTGCTGGAAGGCAATCAGGAAGTGGACCGCGAGCTGCCGACGCGTAATGGAAATTACGCGGGCTTCTATATCGCCGTGGCCGACGCCATCCAGAACGGCGTGAAGTTCCCGGTCAGCGCGCAGGATGCCGTCGATGTAATGACAATTATCGAACTCGCCGCCCGCAGTTCGGAAGAAGGCATCCGGCTGCCGTTTGAACGCGTTCGCTGACCCGTTTGCCTGCGCGTCGGCACGGCTTGTGTACCTAAAACCGCACTCGCCGCCCACGCCGCACAGGCCACAATCCTGACAGGCCCGAAAGGAACATAACGTTACAAATAAGGCCGTGTTCCCGGTCAGCGTGCTCCGGCAGTCAGCCGTTGCTTTCCGAGTAACAACACAAAACCACAATGACTTCCGGAGAGTTCATGCCCCGTTCCATCCGCGCGCTTGCCGCGTGCGCCCTGCTCAGTTCCCTCGCCGCCTGTGTGGTGACGCCTCAACCCGCGCCCGCCCCTCGTCCCAGCCCGCAACAGATCGCGGATCAGCGCCTGCGCCAGGTCGACGGCCGCATCGAGAATCTCGGCCGCCGTATCGATAACCGCGTGAATCAGGGCTATTACCCGCCGCCCCAAGGCGGCGCGCTGCATCATCGCCTCGACGTGATCCGTCAGGAAGCGCACGACATGGCCGCGCAACATGGCGGCGGCCTGTCCAGCGACGAACAGCGCGTGCTGAATCAGGAACTGGACAACGCGGCACACGCCATCGGCGAATAATCGCCGCGCGTTCGGGCTACGGAGCACCAAGAGAGCTGGCATCACAATGCGCGCTTTTTTGACGAACGCCAAAGCGCCGCGTCAGGTGCCATGCCACTCGCGGGCCTTTATTTGACAAGCCCCCGGCCCTCGCGTACATTCGCCGCACGCGTCGGGAGAGCGTGCTGGCCGCAGAAAACCGCAGGCCGCGCCGCCGAAGGGGCACACCCGCAAACTCTCAGGCAAAAGGACCGACCGCGTCGGAAAACCCGTGTTGAGGCAGCATCAAGGCACCGGTTTTTCGCACTCTGGAGAGCGGCAGTAGCCGTCTGCATCGCGCGTTTCGTATGCGTGCGAGCAGATTTGGCAGGCTGCCCACCGAAGGGGCGCGCGTTTCACCGTGGCGGATTCACGTTCGCACGGCAACGCAATCTCTCAGGTATCGAGGACAGAGGGGCCATGCAACAACGCATCGCTCGCAGCCGTCAGGCCGCGAGGCGTAGCGCCGCATGGCCTTTTTTGTTTCGCGAGATGCCCGAGGCCCCATGACCGAACTCAAACACACCCCGCTCAACGCCACCCATCGCGCGCTCAATGCCCGCATGGTCGATTTCGGTGGCTGGGACATGCCCGTCAACTACGGCTCGCAGATCGACGAACACCGCGCCGTGCGCACCGACGCCGGCATGTTCGACGTCTCGCACATGTGCGTCGTCGATTTCACCGGCGAGCGCGTGCGCGCCTTCTTCGAATATGCGCTGGCCAATAACGTCGCCAAGCTGCAAACGCCCGGCCGCGCGCTGTACTCCTGCCTGCTGAACCCGAACGGCGGCGTGATCGACGACCTGATCGTCTATTACTTCGGCGAAGATCACTTCCGCGTGGTCGTCAACGCCGGCACCGCCGACAAGGACATCGCCTGGTTCGGCCGGCTCAACGCCGAAGGCGGCTTCGGCCTGACCATCACGCCGCGCCGCGACTACGCGATCGTCGCCGTGCAAGGCCCGAACGCTCGCGAAAAAGTCTGGCAAACCGTGCCGGCTACGCGCGCCGCCACCGAGGCGTTGAAGCCCTTCAACGCCGCCCGTATCGCAGACACGCCGTTCGGCGAATTGACGGTCGCGCGCACGGGCTACACCGGCGAAGACGGCTTCGAAATCATCGTGCCGGCGAATCGCGTCGAAGCACTGTGGAACGCGCTACGCGCGCAAGGTGTGCGCCCGGCCGGCCTCGGTGCGCGCGACACGCTGCGCCTCGAAGCCGGCATGAACCTGTACGGCCAGGACATGGACGACAATGTCTCGCCGCTCGACGCCGGCCTCGCCTGGACGGTCGACCTCACCTCGCCGCGCGACTTCGTGGGCAAGAGCAAGCTGGAAGCGGACGGTTCGCAGGCCGCGTTCGTCGGCCTGATCCTGCTGAAGGACAACGGCAAGGCAGCAGGCGTGCTGCGTGCTCATCAGAAAGTCGTCACGCCGCAGGGCGAAGGCGAAATCACCAGCGGCACTTTTTCCCCGACCATGCAGGAATCGATCGCCTTTGCGCGCGTGCCGAAAGGCGTGCAGCCGGGCGACACCGTTCACGTTCAGATTCGTGACAAAAACGTTCCCGCAAGCGTGGTAAAACTGCCGTTCGTGCGCAACGGCAAAGTGCTCGCGGTTTAAGCAGACCGGCGCGTGCGCAAACCTTCACAAGAAAACGCCGGGCCGCCCCAAGTTTTCTTGTTCCCCCTCGGGGGGACCTGGCGCGAAGCGACAGGTTTGGGGGCCCTTTTAGTTACTACCGAATCACACCGCATAGGAGCATCCGATGAGCATTCCGGCCGATCTGAAATACACCGAATCGCACGAGTGGGTCCGTACCGAAGCGGACGGCACGCTGACGGTCGGCATCACCGACCACGCGCAGGAAGCGCTCGGCGATATCGTCTTCTTCGAAGTGCAGGAACTGGGCAAGACCGTGAGCGCGGGCGACACCGTCGCCGTGATCGAATCGGTCAAGGCCGCTTCAGATATCTACGCACCGGTCTCGGGCGAAATCATCGAAGCGAACACCGCCGTGGCCGATACGCCTGATTTGGTCAACAGCACGCCGTACGATAGCTGGCTCTTCAAGATCAAGCCGGCCGCGGACGCCGCGCTGGACCGCCTGATCGACGCCGACGCATACAGCAAGTCGATCGGCGCCTGATTCACCATTCGTTAAAGTCAAACCGTCAGGTGCGGCGCGTCCCTCGCGCAGAGACAGCCGCACCGCCAGGAACACCCATGAAGCTCGAACACCCGGATCGTCTGATGAACCGCACTCCTCTCTCGCTCGCCGCGCTCGAAGTGCATGACGCCTTCGCCGAACGGCACATCGGCCCGGATTCGGCCGACCAGCAAGCGATGCTCGAAGCCCTCGGCTTCGCGTCGCGCGCCGCGCTGATCGACGCCGTCATTCCGAAGACGATCCGCCGCACCGAACCGCTGCCGCTCGGCCCCTTCGCGCAACCGAAGAGCGAAGCCGAAGCGCTCGCCGTGTTGCGCGAACTCGCGGACAAGAACCAGGTGTTCCGCTCGTACATCGGGCAGGGCTATTACAACGCGCACACGCCGACGGTGATCCTGCGTAACGTGCTGGAAAATCCGGCGTGGTACACCGCGTACACGCCGTACCAGCCGGAAATTTCGCAAGGCCGTCTGGAAGCGCTGCTGAACTTCCAGCAGATGATCGTCGACCTGACGGGTCTCGCGATCTCGAATGCGTCGCTGCTCGACGAAGCCACGGCCGCGGCCGAGGCGATGACGCTGCTGCAACGCATCGGCAAGCCGAAGTCGAACGTGTTCTATGTGGCCGACGACGTGCTGCCGCAAACCATCGAAGTGGTGAAGACGCGCGCCACGCCGGTCGGCATCGAAGTGAAAGTGGGCCCGGCTGCGGAAGCGGCGAACGCGAACGCGTTCGGCGTGTTGCTGCAATACCCGGGCGTGAATGGCGACGTGCGCGACTACCGCGCCCTGGCCGAAGCCATCCACGCAGCGGGCGGCCACGTGGTGGTCGCCGCCGACCTGCTCGCGCTGACCGTCCTCACGCCGCCGGGCGAATGGGGCGCGGACGTGGCCGTCGGCAATACGCAGCGCTTCGGCGTGCCGGTCGGCTTCGGCGGCCCGCATGCGGCTTACCTCGCCGTGCGCGACGAATTCAAGCGCCAGATGCCGGGCCGCCTCGTCGGCGTGACCGTCGACGCGCAAGGCAACCCCGCGCTGCGTCTCGCGCTGCAGACGCGCGAGCAACATATCCGCCGCGAGAAGGCCACCTCGAACGTATGTACCGCGCAAGCGCTGCTCGCGATCATGGCCAGCATGTACGCCGTCTATCACGGCCCGCACGGCCTGAAGACGATCGCGCTGCGCGTGAACCGCATCGCCGCGTTGCTGGCGGAAGGCGCGAAGCAACTCGGTTACACGCTCGCCAACGAAACCTTCTTCGACACGCTCACGTTCGAATCCGGCACGCACACGCAAGCGCTGCACGACGCCGCGCTTGCGAAGCGCATCAACCTGCGCCGCGTGAGCGACACGCAAGTCGGCCTGTCGGTCGACGAAACCACCACGCGCCGCGACCTGGCCGATCTGCTCGAAGTGTTCGCGCAAGCCGCGGGCGCCAAAGACATCCCGCACGTCGACACGCTCGACGAAAAGGTGTCCGCGTCGAACATTGCATCGGTGCCGGCCGCGCTCGAACGCACCAGCGCGTATCTCACGCACCACGTGTTCAATCGTCATCATTCGGAAACGGAAATGCTGCGTTATCTGCGCAGCCTGTCGGACAAGGATCTCGCGCTCGACCGCTCGATGATCCCGCTCGGCTCGTGCACGATGAAGCTGAACGCGACCTCGGAAATGCTGCCGGTCACGTGGCCTGAATTCGGCCAGATCCATCCGTTCGCGCCGGCCGAGCAAACCGTCGGCTATCGCGAAATGATCGATCAGCTCGAAGCGATGCTGGTCGCGGCCACCGGCTACGCAGCCGTGTCGCTGCAGCCGAACGCTGGCTCGCAAGGCGAGTACGCGGGCCTGTTGATCATTCACGCGTATCACGCGTCGCGCGGCGAAGCGCATCGCAATGTCTGCCTGATTCCCGCTTCGGCGCACGGCACGAACCCGGCGTCGGCACACATGGCCGGCATGCAGGTGGTCGTGGTGGCGTGCGACGCGCAAGGCAACGTCGATATCGAAGACCTGAAGAAAAAGGCCGAACAGCACGCCGACAAACTCGCGGCGATCATGATCACGTATCCGTCCACGCACGGTGTGTTCGAGCAGAACGTGCGCGAAATCTGCGAGATCGTGCACGCGCACGGCGGTCAGGTGTATGTGGACGGCGCGAACATGAACGCGATGGTCGGCCTGACCGCGCCGGGCCAGTTCGGCGGCGACGTGTCGCACCTGAATCTGCACAAGACGTTCTGCATTCCGCACGGCGGCGGCGGACCGGGCGTCGGTCCGGTTGCGGTCGGCGCGCATCTCGCGCAGTTCCTGCCGAATCAGGTTTCGTCGGGCTATGAACGCGCGCCGAACGGCATTGGCGCCGTGTCCGGCGCACCGTACGGTTCGGCGTCGATCCTGCCGATCTCGTGGATGTATATCGCGATGATGGGCGCGAAAAACCTCACCGCTGCGACCGAAACCGCGATCCTCAACGCGAACTACGTCGCGAAGAAACTCGCGCCGCACTATCCGGTGCTGTATTCGGGTCCGGGCGGACTGGTCGCGCACGAGTGCATTCTCGATCTGCGTCCAATCAAGGAAACCAGCGGCATTACCGTGGACGACGTCGCCAAGCGTCTTGCCGACTACGGCTTCCATGCGCCGACCATGAGCTTCCCGGTGCCGGGCACGCTGATGGTCGAGCCGACCGAATCGGAATCGAAAGAAGAGCTCGACCGTTTCATCGAAGCGATGATCGCGATCCGCGAGGAAATCCGTGCAGTCGAAGAAGGCCGCTCGGACCGCGAAGACAATCCGCTCAAGCATGCGCCGCACACTGCGGCAGTGGTCATCGCGAATGACTGGAAGCATGCGTATGCGCGTGAAACCGCGGCGTATCCGCTGCCCACGCTGATCGCGAAAAAATACTGGCCGCCGGTCGGCCGCGCGGACAATGTGTACGGCGACCGCAATCTGTTCTGCTCCTGCGTGCCGATCGCCGATTACGAGTAGGCGCGATCGCCGCCGCGCATCGCCTACTGTCTCGAAAAGAGGCGGTGAGGCGGTGCGCGGTTCTCTCCTCAGTTCTCTGTCACTCCTGGCCGCAAACGGCTAACATCACACACCGAATCAGCCTAACGAGGAGTTTCGCATGGCGCGAAAGGTGCGATTGATGCAAAGCCGGACCGAAGCAAGGCGAGCCCGGACGTGGCGACAGGCCTGCACACTGCTGTTGGCTGGCGCAGCCGTGCTGCTGCCGCTGCGACAAGCGCAGGCCGCGATGAATTTTTGTGCGGCACCCGCACTGCAAACCAGCGAACGCACGAACGCCGATCCCGGCGTGAAAGCACTGGTCAGCAACGTGCAGGCGCATCTGAACGACCAGCCGCATGCGCTGGCGAAACTGCATACCGAAGGCACGCTGCCGCACGAAGGCATTTACGACCAGAGCGTGGAAGCGGAGAAAGATCTCGACCTGTTGCGCGACGCCGCGCTCGCCTGGCGCGCCACCAGCGACGACCGGTATCTCAAGCTCGTCGACCGCTTGCTGTTCGCGTGGGTCACCACGTATCAACCGAGCTTCAATCCTATCGACGAAACCCGTTTCGAAGGACTGATTCTCGCGTACGACATGACCGCGAGCGCGTTGCCGGTGAGAACGCGCAATGCATCCATGGCGTTTCTCACGAAACTCGCGAACGGCTACATCGGCCAGATCG
Source organism: Paraburkholderia sp. USG1 (assembly GCF_031570135.1). Taxonomy (NCBI): domain Bacteria; kingdom Pseudomonadati; phylum Pseudomonadota; class Betaproteobacteria; order Burkholderiales; family Burkholderiaceae; genus Paraburkholderia; species Paraburkholderia sp. USG1. The sequence goes on from NZ_JAMWXW010000010.1 coordinate 173,870, forward strand.
ACGCGCAGCCGCGGCCGCTCAAAGGCACGTTCAGAAACAACTGGCAGAGCCATCGGGTCAAACTGATCGCGATGGCCGCGTTCACGCTCGATAACCGCAAAATGATCAACGCGGCGCAGCGTTTGTTCGTCGAGCATATCGGCGACAACATCGAGCCGGATGGTTCGACTATCGATTTCAGCGAACGCGACGCGCTGCATTACGTCACCTACGATCTGCAGCCGCTCGTGACAGCTGCGCTGGCCGCGCGCCGCCATAACCGCAACTGGCTGCCGGAGAAAGGCGCAGATGGCGCCTCGCTGGAAGCCGCGCTCAACTGGCTGGCGCCGTACGCGGCCGGCAACAAGACCCACGAAGAGTTCGTGCATTCGAGCGTTCCGTTCGACGCAAAACGTCGCGAGGCCGGCTTGCCCGGCTATTCGGGTCAGTGGGATCCGAAGAACGCGACGGAACTGTTTCACCTGGCGGCGCGCCTCGACGGGCGCTATACGCCGATCGCGCTACAGCTCGCACCCACGCCGCCTGCCTGGCTCGCCGTGTGTCTGCCTCTGCCGGCGCGATGAACCAACTATCTATCAGCAGGGAGCAGTAAATGGCAGTCAGCGTGTTCGACCTCTTCAAAATCGGCATTGGTCCGTCCAGCTCGCATACGGTCGGGCCGATGCGCGCGGCGCTGATGTTCGCTCAAGGGCTCGAACGCGATGGGCTGCTCGCTGCGACCGCATCGGTGAAGGTGGAGCTGTATGGCTCGCTCGGCGCGACGGGCAAGGGGCACGGTACCGATCGCGGTGTGATGCTGGGCCTGATGGGCGACGCGCCCGACACAGTGAACCCGGACACGATCGCTGAGCGGCTGGAAGGCGTGCGTGTGTCCCGCAAGCTGGCACTGCTTGGCACGCACGAGGTGCCATTCGTGCAGAAAGATCAGATTGCGTTCTATCGTCAGGCGCTGCCCGAGCATCCGAACGGTCTCAAGCTGCGCGCTTACGACGCGCAGGGTGAGACGTTGCGCGAGTCGACCTATCTGTCGGTGGGCGGCGGTTTCGTGGTGACGGCGGGCGCGCCGAACACGAAGGTGCTGAGCGCCGTCGATCAATTGCCGCACTCGTTTCGCAGCGGCAACGAGTTGCTCGCGCTGTGCGAATCGACCGGCAAGAGCATCGCCCAGTTGATGTGGGAAAACGAGCGCGTCTGGCATACGGAAGAAGAAACGCGCTCCGGCCTGCTGAAAATCTGGGACGTGATGCAATCGTGTGTCGCACGCGGTTGCGGCATCAACAATCCGGACGCCGACGGCAACCTACCCGGCCCTTTCCAGGTGAAGCGCCGTGCGCCGCAGCTATATCGTGCGCTGTCGGGCAATCCTGAACTGGCGCTGCGCGATCCGCTTTCGATGGTCGACTGGATCAATCTCTATGCGATCGCCGTCAACGAAGAAAACGCCGCCGGCGGCCGCGTGGTCACGGCGCCGACCAACGGCGCGGCCGGCATCATCCCGGCAGTGCTGCATTACTACACGCGCTTCATGCCGGGCTCGAATCAGCAAGGCGTGATCGACTTCCTGATGACCGCTGCGGCGATCGGCATTCTGTACAAGTTGAACGCGTCGATTTCCGGCGCCGAAGTGGGCTGCCAGGGCGAAGTGGGCGTCGCCTGTTCGATGGCGGCGGGCGCGCTCGCCGCAGTCATGGGCGGCACGCCGCGGCAGGTCGAGAACGCCGCGGAAATCGGCATGGAACACAACCTCGGTCTCACGTGCGATCCGGTCGGCGGCATGGTGCAGATTCCGTGTATCGAGCGCAATGCGATGGCGTCGGTGAAGGCGGTCAATGCGGCACGCATGGCATTGCGAGGCGATGGCAGTCATTATGTGTCGCTCGACTCGGTGATCAAAACCATGCGCGAAACCGGCGCGGATATGAAGACCAAGTACAAGGAAACGTCGCGCGGCGGGTTGGCGGTGAATATCGTCGAGTGTTGAGTTCTGCACTTCATTGCGTATGACGACAATCACGCGGGCTCTCGGGCCCGCGTTTTTATTTGCGCGCCACACTGTGCGCGAGCGCCGCGGTTGCGCTGCGCCGTGACAGCGCAGGCGCTGCCGGCGTAAGCTGTCGAAGCGCCCCATCGGCCGGCGTCCGGTCGATGCTTGCATTCTCACATCGCACTCATGCACTGCCTGGAGGCTTCATCGCAATGTCGCAGCCGAATGCTCCCGTTTCTGTTTCCGGTTCCACCGCCGCTCAAACCACCGGCGCGCGTCTCGTCGTCGATGCTTTGCTGACGCACGGTGTCGAACGTGTTTTCTGCGTGCCCGGCGAGAGTTTTCTCGCCGTGCTCGATTCGCTGCACGATGAAACCGAACACATCCAGACCATTGTTTGTCGTCATGAAGCGGCCGCGGCGAATATGGCGGAGGCCGTCGGCAAATTGACCGGACGGCCGGTGTCGCGATCGTCACGCGCGGCCCCGGCGCCACGCATGCGTCGATCGGCGTACACACCGCGTTTCAGGATTCCACGCCGATGATTTTGCTGATCGGCCAATGCGCACGCGAGCATCTCGATCGCGAGGCCTTCCAGGAAATCGACTACCGGCGCATGTTCGGTCAGATTGCGAAATGGGTCGCGCAAATCGACGATCCCAAACGCATTCCCGAATATCTGAGCCACGCATTTCACACGGCGACATCCGGACGGCCTGGACCCGTCGTGTTGTCGTTGCCGGAAGACGTGTTGAGCGACGTATGCGACGCCGTGGCCGGCGCGCCGGCGTATCAGCGCATTGCGGCGTCACCTTCTGCGGCACAGATCGAGAAGTTGCGTGGCTTGCTCGAAGGCGCGCAACGGCCGATGGTGATCGCGGGCGGCAGCGGCTGGACGCCTGCTGCGTGCGCGGACTTTCAACGCTTCGTCGAGAACTGGCAACTGCCGGTCGGCCTCGCGTTCCGCTTTCAGGACACGCTCGATAACGAGCATCCGAACTATGCCGGCGACGTCGGCCTTGGTATCAATCCGGCGCTGGCGCAACGTATCCGCGAAGCCGACCTGTTGCTCGCAATCGGGCCGCGCCTGGGCGAAGCGACGACCAACGGCTACACGCTGCTCGACATTCCGAAGACCAGGCAAACACTAGTGCATGTGCATCAAGGCGCGGAGGAATTGGGTCGGGTGTATGCGGCGGATCTGCCGATCGTCTCCGGCATGCCGGAGCTCGCAGTGCTGCTTGCGGCGTTGAAGCCTTCGTCCGGCAAACTCGCCTGGTCGGGCGCGGCAGACGAGGCGCATCGCGCGTATCTCGACTGGCGCAAACCGCGCCAGATTCCGGGCGACGTGCAGATGGGCGAAGTGATCCAGCAGTTGCGCGCGCATCTACCGGACGACGCGATTCTCACCAACGGCGCGGGCAATTACGCGACGTGGCTGCATCGGCACTTCTCGTATCGCCATTACCGTTCGCAGCTCGCGCCGACGAGCGGCGCGATGGGTTATGGCGTGCCGGCGGCGATCGCGGCGAAGTCGATGTATCCGCAACGCGCGGTCGTCGCGCTGGCCGGCGACGGCTGCTTCATGATGTCCGCGCAAGAACTCGCAACCGCGATGCAGTACGACCTGCACGTGCTTTTCATCGTGGTAAATAACAGCCAGTTCGGCACGATCCGTATGCATCAGGAGCGGCATTATCCGGGTCGCGTGCACGGCACCGGACTCACGAATCCGGATTTCGCGGCGTTCGCGCGTTCGTTCGGCGCGCATGGCGAGACGGTGGAGCGGACCGAAGATTTTCTGCCTGCGCTGAAGCGTTCGATGGAGGCGAAGCGCGCGGCGGTGATCGAGATTCGCATGCCGCAGGAAGCAAGCACGCCGGGCGCGACGTTGGAACAGATTCGCGAGCAGGGGAGAAAGATGCGCGGAGAGTAAACGAGTCTTCGCGTGATTGCCGCGTGTATCGAAGCGGCAAATAAAAAGCCCTGCGGTTAGATAACCACAGGGCTTTTTTGCACCGGCTGCCGCGTCATATCATCACGCGGCAGCCGGATACTCGAGCAGGAAAGCGCCTTACTTCCCACCCACGCTTTGCAGCGTCGTCCACTTGCCGTCGACAACCTTGTACAGCGTAATACCGCCGTTCTTCAGGTCGCCCTTGCTGTCGTACGCGAGATTCGCCGACGTCACTGCCGGCATCGAGGTCTTCGCGAGCATCGGCAGGTACTTGGCCGGATCGGTCGAGTTCGCCTTCTTCATTGCGTCGAACATGGCCATTGCGCCGTCGTAAGCGTACGGCGAGTATGTTTGCACGTCTTCGTTGAAACGCTTCTTGTACTTCGCGACATAGTCCTTGCCGCCCGGCATTTCTTCCAGCGGCAGGCCGGCGAGCGACGCCACCGTGCCGTTCGCAGCATCACCCGCGATCTGGATGAACGTCGGCGTGTGGACCATTTCGCCGCCCATCAGCGGCGCCTTGATGCCCAGTGCCTTCATCTGCTTGACCATCGGTGCCGCTTGCGAATCCGCGCCGCCGTAATAGATCAGGTCCGGTTGAACAGCCTTCAGCTTGGTCAGGATCGACTTGAAGTCGACAGCCTTGTCGTTCGTATATTCACGATCGACGATCTGGCCGCCCGCTGCCTTCGCTGCCTTTTCGAACTGATCGGCCAGACCCTGGCCGTAGGCCGTGCGGTCGTCGACGATCACGATCTTCTTCATGCCCAGGGTCTTCACCGCAAACGTGCCGGCAACCGAACCTTGCTGCGTGTCGGACGTCATCATGCGGAACGTCGTCTTGAAGCCTTGTTGCGTGTATTCCGGCGCCGTCGCCATTGCGATTTCGGGGATGCCCGCGTTCGCGTAAATGCGCGAAGCCGGAATCGTGGTGCCCGAGTTGAAGTGGCCGAGCATGCCCTTGATGCCGTCATCCACCAGCTTTTGCGCAACGGTCGTACCGGTGCGCGGGTCGGCCTGGTCGTCGGCCGAGTCCAGCACGAAGCGAACCTGCTTGCCGCCGATCACCGGCTTGGTCGCGTTCATGTCTTCCACTGCCAGCGTAATACCGTTCTGGAAGTCCTTGCCGTAGTGCGCCTGCGCGCCTGTCATCGGGCCGGCAAAGCCGACCTTCACATCTTCCGTCGATTGAGCGTTGGCCGTCCCCGCCAGCGACATCGCCGCAACCAGTGCAGCGCCTGCCAGCTGTTTCATCTTGTGTTGCATAGCTTCTCCTTGGTACCAGGTGTGGATGGAGCGGTTTCGGGGTCGCCGTACCGCTTCCGTTTTTTTGAGTGATCAGAGAGGTTCGCTCAACCGATCGTCATCAAATTCGCATTACCGCCTGCAGCTGCCGTATTCACACTGACCGAGCGTTCCGTCAACAGACGCTCGAGCGCGTAGTCCTCGTCGCCGCTTTCCAGCGCGCGTGCCGCGACGCCCTGCACCGACACGATCGGGCCCGGACGCTTCGCGACTTCCTTCACCAGCGCCAGCAGTTCGTCGCTATCGCCTTCGAACAGCACGGCGTCGAACGGTGTATCGGCGCTCTTCTTCACGCTTGCGTGCGACTTCAGCGAGGCGGGCAACTGCGACACCAATTGTTCACCCGCCGCGCCTTCGAACAACGCGCGATTGCCCGTAGCCAGCGCCGCGGCAAACTGCACGCGCGCACCGCTTGCCGTCGACGCGATACACAGCACCGTGCCGCGCGCGCCCAGCGTGTACGTGTTGCGCTCGCCGGTCGGTCCCGACAATACCGCCGTGGCGCCTGCCGGCACATGCGACAGATAGCCGTCGCAGCGCGCGGCCAGTTGCGGCTCGCGTTCGGTAATCAGCCAGTCGCGGTAAGCCGTCAATGCAGCGGACGGATTGTCGCCGTTTTCGGCCGCGCGCGGAACATCCACGACCAATGCCTGCGCGAGCGACTTCGGCAAACCGGCCGGACGCGTGGCGAGGAGCCGCTGGAGATACAGCGCGCCGCCCGCTTTCGGACCTGTGCCCGACAAACCTTCGCCACCGAACGGCTGCACGCCGACCACAGCGCCGATCACGTTACGGTTCACGTAGATGTTGCCCACGTGTGCGCGGCTGATCACATGCGCGATCGTTTCGTCGATACGCGTATGGATGCCGAGCGTCAGACCGTAACCGGTCGCGCGGATCTGCTCGAGCAATTTGTCCAACTGGCTGCGGCGATAACGCACCACGTGGAGCACCGGGCCGAACACTTCACGCTTCAGTTCGTCGATGCTGTCGAGTTCGATCAGCGTCGGCGCAACGAAGGTGCCTTGCGCGCAACCGTCCGGCATCGGCAGTTGCTCGACCTTGCGGCCCTTCTCGCGCATCGCCGCGACGTGCGCGTCGATACCGCGCTTCGCGTCGAGGTCGATCACCGGACCGACGTCGATCGACAGGCGGTCCGGATTGCCCACGGCCAGTTCGCGCATCGCGCCCGTCAGCATCTCCAGCGTGCGGTCCGCGACATCGTCCTGCAGACAAAGAACGCGCAGCGCGGAACACCGTTGACCGGCGGAATCGAACGACGATTGCAACACGTCCGCCACCACCTGTTCGGCAAGTGCCGACGAATCGACGATCATCGCGTTCTGGCCGCCCGTTTCGGCGATCAGCGGAATCGGCTTGCCGTCCGGATCGAGGCGGCTCGATAGCGTCTTGTTGATCAGGCGCGCGACTTCGGTCGAACCGGTGAACATCACCGCGCGGGTGCGCGGATCGGCCACCAATGCGGCGCCGACCGTTTCACCGTTGCCGGGCAGCAGTTGCACCGCGCCCGCCGGCACGCCGGCTTCGCGCAGAATACGCACGGCTTGCGCGGCGATCAGCGGCGTCTGTTCAGCCGGCTTCGCGAGCACCGTGTTGCCGGCTGCAAGCGCCGCGGCCACCTGGCCCATGAAAATCGCCAGCGGGAAATTCCACGGGCTGATACACACCACCGGGCCAAGCGGACGATGCGTGTCGTTGGAGAACTCCTCGCGAATCTGCGTGGAGTAGTAACGCAGGAAGTCGATCGCTTCGCGGATTTCCGCGACGGCGTTGGCCAGCGACTTGCCGGCTTCGCGCACCACGAGGCCCATCAGCGTATGCATCTGCGCTTCGAGCAGATCGGCGGCACGCGCGAGGCAATCGGCGCGCGCATCGACCGGCGTGGCTTGCCAGATCGGCGCGGCGGCCACCGCGTGTGCCAAAGCGGCGCCCACGTGCTCCGGCGTCGCTTCGACGACCGTGCCGACGAGGTCGCGATGGTCGGCCGGATTGCGCACGTCGCGCGCGAGGCCTACGGCGATTTCGTTGTCTTCGAGCATCGGCGCGGCGCGCCACGGATGGTGCGCGCTCGCCAGCAGCGCCGACGACAGCGACGCCAGACGGTGCTCGTTCGACAGGTCGAGACCCATCGAATTGAGGCGCTCCGAACCGTACAGATGGCGCGGCAGCGGAATCTTCGCGTGCGGCGCGCCGAGCGGGACGATCTTCGAGGCTTCGTCGACCGGGTCGGCTATCAGATCCTTGATCGCGACGGTTTCATCGGCAATACGATTCACGAATGACGTGTTCGCGCCGTTTTCCAGCAGACGACGCACGAGGTACGCGAGCAGCGTTTCGTGCGTGCCGACCGGCGCGTACACGCGGCACGGACGGTTCAGCTTGTCGCGGCCGGTGACTTCTTCGTACAGCGGTTCGCCCATGCCGTGCAGGCACTGGAACTCGTACTGGCCGGGATAGTAGTTGTTGCCCGCGAGGTGATAGATCGCCGACAGCGTGTGCGCGTTGTGCGTGGCGAATTGCGGATAGACCGCGTCGGGCGCGCTGAGCAGCTTCTTCGCGCAGGCGAGGTACGACACGTCCGTATAGATCTTGCGCGTGTAGACCGGATAGCCTTCCAGTCCGTCCACTTGCGCGCGCTTGATTTCCGTGTCCCAGTACGCGCCCTTCACGAGGCGCACCATGATGCGGTGACGGCTGCGGCGCGCCAGATCGATCAGGTATTCAATCACGAACGGGCAGCGCTTCTGATACGCCTGCACCACGAAGCCGATACCGTTCCAGCCGGCCAGCTCCGGATCGAAGCACAGCGCTTCGAGCAGATCGAGCGAGATTTCGAGGCGATCGGCTTCTTCGGCGTCGATGTTCAGGCCGATATCGTAGCGGCGCGCCAGGATCGCGAGCGAGCGCACGCGCGGCAGCAGTTCGCTCATCGTGCGTTCCTGCTGCGAACGCGAGTAGCGTGCGTGCAGCGCGGAGAGCTTGATCGAGATGCCCGGGCCTTCGTAGATGCCACGGCCGCCGGCGGCCTTGCCGATCGCATGAATCGCCTGTTCGTACGACGCGTAGTAGCGCTGTGCGTCGGCTTCGGTTGTGGCTGCTTCGCCGAGCATGTCGTACGAGTAGCGGAAGCCACGTGCTTCGTATTTGCGGCTGTTGGCGAGCGCCTCGGAGATGTTCTCACCCGTGACGAACTGCTCGCCCATCAGGCGCATCGCCATGTCCACGCCCTTGCGGATCAGCGGCTCGCCGCCTTTGCCGATCAAACGTGTGAGCGCCGACGAGAGGCTCGTTTCACTATTGGTCGTCACCAGCTTGCCGGTGATCATCAATCCCCAGGTCGCGGCGTTGACAAACATCGACGGCGCCTGACCGACGTGCGATTTCCAGTCGCCCTTGCTGATCTTGTCGCGGATCAGCGCGTCGCGCGTGGCGCGGTCGGGAATGCGCAGCAGCGCTTCGGCGAGACACATCAGCGCCACGCCTTCCTGGCTCGACAGCGAGAATTCGTGGATCAGCCCTTCGACGCCACCGCCCTTGCTCTTGGTGCGCAGCGTTTCGACCAGCTTGCCGGCCATCGTCTGCACGTCGCCCGCGAGGTTGGCCGGCAAACGCGCCTGACCGAGCAGGAACGGCAAACATTCCGGCTCCGGACGACGGTAAGCGGCCGTGATCGCGGCACGCAGCACCGATTGCGGTTGCACGTTTTGTGCGAAATCGAGGAATGGGTGCGACGCACCGTCTTCCTCGTGTTCGACCGCGGCGCCCTCGGTCAGATCGGCCGAGCCCGCCACACCCGACAGCTCGGGCGGCAATTGGCCGTGCTCGATCTTTTCGAGGTACGCGAAGATGGCCTGCTTGATGAGCCAGTGCGGAGTGCGTTCGAGACGAGTGGCGGCATCTTTCAGCCGGGTACGCAGGAGGTCGTCGACCTTGACGCCAAGGGTGGTGCTAGCCATGTTTCCTTCTTCGGATACCAGACGAATGCGCTGGCAAAAGACTAAAAGTTGGGCGAATCGTACGCTTCCCAATAAAAAGGTGCAACCACGTCAGATGCATGGTTGCACCCTACCTGGAGCCCTGTGCGACGGGGGTTTGCGCGCTGTCGCGGTGCGCGTTGGGACGGCGGTTACGATTAGTACTTTCCCTGGCGTGATTCTTTTTGCTTTTACCCTTATCAGAACGGGTTGGCGCGCCGTTATACGGAACATAGCGCGCGCGGCCTCCCTGGCACGCACAAAAAGAACGGTACGGGGTTTTGAGGACAGGCGAAATGGAAAAATGGCTGGTGGTATTGGGCATCTGGGCAATGTGCGCGACTTGCGCGGTGCTGTTCATCCGCGGCGCGACGAGCGGCCCCGGCCGGCGCGAGCCCGTCAAGGAACGCACACCTGCAGCGTCGCGCGCATCGGCGGGCGACGCGCGGACTGCTTTGAACGATTGAATAATGGTGTCCGGCGTGTCGTGCCGGAGTTAGCGAGGCCAGTCTCTGGCTGACACGCTCCGGTTGACCCAGCAGCGGGAAGACACGCGCGACGCCCGGCCCGAAGCCGCGGCGACGCACGGGTAGACGTCAGTGCCGAAGGATCGGCTCGAACTGCGGGCAGGCGTCGCCCGGCGAAACGAGCTGGTCGTGCACCCGGCAAAGCCGGCTGTCCGCCACGCTCGCGCCAAATGCCGAACCGAATACCGCGAGGCCAGGAATGCTCTGCTCCAACGAATCCCGACTCTCAGCGCGATACCGGCAGCCTGCGCAGCACGGCGCGCACGCTGCGTCGCGTGCGTCCGCCGTGTTGGCGATGCGGAATGCGCCGCTCGTCACGAACCCTGCCCCAAGCTATTCCAGTACGGTGCGAACACGTGCGCGGACAGCGCGTAGCCGATGGCGATATTGACCACCACGCCCACCGTAAATGCAAGGAACGGCTTCAGGCCGGTGGCGGTCAGCGAGCGCAGGCGCGTGGTCAGCCCAATGCTGAGGAAACAGAACGTGAACGCCCACGTGCGCAACGCGGTGATCGGGGCGACGAATTCGGGCGTCACGACCTTGCGGTAATCGGCCAGCGAATAGTGGCTGGCGATCCACGTCACCAGCGCCGACGCGATCACGAAGCCGATCACGAACTTCGGAAAGCGCGCCCAGATCTCGCCGGCGTTGGGCTTTGCCGTGACGCCGCTGTCTTGCGATTCCCAGCGGGTCGTCGCGACGATCGCCAGCACGAACGCCCAGATGCCGATCCAGATATCGCGGCCGACCACTTTCATCAGCGTGAACGCCTGCAGCGACGCCTCCGGCGCCCCCGCAATCGCGCTGCCGGCGTGTTTCGCGAAGTCGCCATAAGCTTGCGCGGCCGCGATCCCGGCGGCGTCGGCGAATTCCGAGGTGCCGATCCATGCGCCGGCGACTGCGGTCGACAGTCCGAGCGAGCGGGACGCGAACGGCAGCACGAAGATCATCACGATCGCCCACAGCACGACCAGCGTAATCGCCACCGAAGCCTGTTCGCGCCTCGCCCGTACCGCGCCGGCAATCGCGATCGCCGCCGAGACGCCGCACACCGCGCCGCCGACACCGAGCACAGCGGCAAAGCGCCGGTCGAGGCCGAACGCCTTGGCGGCAAAAAAGATCACGAAGAATGTGACAAGCGAAACGATGGTCGCCTGCCCGACCGCTACGGGGCCAGCCCACACCAGCAGCGTGAACGGTAACGTCGCGCCGAGCAGCACGATACCGACCTTGATGTAGAACTCGACGCGCAAGCCCGCCGAAAACCATTCGGGCAACGTGAACACGTTCGAGATCAGCAGACCGAGCGCCAGCGCGACGAGCGGCGGTTCGAGGTTGTACTTCGACGCATTGACCCACGCGCCCAGCGTGAAAATCAGCGCCGAAGCGATGAACAGGATCAGGAACGACCCGAGGAAAGCACCGACCCGTTGCTTGAGCGCAGCGAGGCTCACGCCGAACAGCAACGCGAACACGATGAACAGCGCGGCATAGTTCGGCAGATGCTTGCCGGCGTCCTGCGCAGCCTGCCCTACACCCGACCATCTGGCCGGCGCCACCGCCAGCCACTTGATGCTGCTGCCCGACGCGAACAGCGCCCACGCTATCACGATCACCAGCAGGCCGACCCACACCGCCCACCAGTCTTCAGTCGAAAAAAGTCCGCCGCCGTGCGTGCTTTGCCGTTTGGCCGGTGCGGCGCCCGTCGGCAGCGTTTGATTGGTATCGCTCATCGCCATGCCCCGAAAGAGTTGAGGTACATCGGCGTCGGAATGTTGGAGTTTTGCCCGAATGTGCGCCGGTTCGGCGAAATATAGGCGAGCGGCGTCGCAAAACGAAACGACCATTCGCTCTATGAATATGACTCAAAGAAGTAACGGCTTCGCCGCTCTGGCGACGTGCCTCAGATGTCGAGCGGATCGACTTCCAGATTCCAGCGCAGCACGCCCTTCATGCCGCGCAGCAGCGGCTGCCAGGCACGCAAAGTTGCGTGCAACGCGCCGCGCGATGCGCTCTCGATCAGCAACTGGGCGCGGTGCACGTGCATCACCTTGACGATGGTGAGCGGCACTGCGTCGTAGACGGTCACGCGTTCGGCGGCGGGAATGCCGGTCAGGCTGGCCGCCGCCTGCTGCAGAAACGCGAGCGCGGCCTCGAGCGTGCGGCCTTCGGCCCGCAACAAGGCCTGATAGACGAACGGCGGCAAGTGCGCATCGCGCCGCTCGGCCAGCGTGGAGTTGGCGAAGCCGACATAGTCGTGGCGTGCCAGCGCGTGGTAGAGCGCGTGGCGCGGATAGCGCGTTTGCACCAGCACTTCGCCGGGCAAGCCCGCGCGGCCTGCCCGGCCGCTTACTTGCATCAACTGGGCGAAAAGCCGTTCGCTGGCGCGGAAGTCGTGGGAAAAGAGCGCGGTGTCGGCGTTCAGCACGCCGACCAGCGACACGCGCTGGAAGTCGTGGCCCTTGGCGATCATCTGCGTGCCGACGAGGATGTCGACCTCGCCCGCGTGGACGTCGGAAAACAGCGCCTGTGCGCTGCCCTTGCGGCGCGTGCTGTCGGCGTCGATACGCAATACCCGCGCGCCGGGCACCGCGCTCGCCAGCGTTTCTTCGACGCGTTGCGTGCCGCGCCCCATCGGCGCGATGTCGACGTTGCCGCACTCCGGGCACGAGCGCGGAATGCGTGCTTCCCACCCGCAGTGGTGGCAGCGGAGCGCGCGCTCGGGCTTATGCAGCACCACGTAGGCGCTGCAACGCGGACAACCGGCGACCCAGCCGCAGGCGTCGCAGGCAAGCTGCGGCGCGTAACCGCGGCGGTTCAGGAACACGAGGCTTTGCTCGCCGCGGTCGAGCCGCGCCTTCAGCGCGGCGATCAACGGCCCCGACAACCCCTCCACCGACGCCCGGCCGCGGCGCCGCTCTTCTTCCAGATCGATCAGTCTGACGGTGGGCAATACGGCGTCGGCGACCGCCCGGCGCGACAGGGTGAGCCGCTTGTAGCGCCCCTGATCGGCTTGCCACCAGCTTTCCAGCGACGGCGTGGCCGAGCCGAGCACAACCGGCAATCCGAGCTGCTTGGCGCGGTAGATCGCCAGATCGCGCGCCGAATAGCGCAAGCCTTCCTGCTGCTTGTAGGCGGGATCGTGCTCCTCGTCGACGACGATGATCGCGAGCTTGGGCAGCGAGGCGAGCACCGCCAACCGGGTGCCGAGTACGATGCGAGCCTGCCCTGTGTGAGCGGCGAACCAGCTGCGGGCGCGCTCGCCTTCCGCGAGACCGCTGTGCAGCGTGACGATCGACGTGCCTTCGAGCGCGGCGAAGCGCGCGCGAAAAGCCGCTTCGAACTGCGGCGTCAGATTGATTTCAGGCACGAGGACAAGCGCCTGAGCGTCGGGCCTGGCGGCCAGGATCTCCGCGAGTGCCCGCAGATAGACCTCTGTCTTGCCGCTGCCCGTCACGCCGTGCAGCAGAAATGGCGCAAAACCGTCGGCGTTGCGAATGGCTTCGACAGCCGTCGCCTGCTCGTCGGTGAGCATGGGCAGCGTGGGCGAGGGCGCGCTGGGTGGCACCGGAGCGGTAAGCTCGGCGGCAGCTTCGATGAGGTCCAGCGCTACCCAGCCTTCCGCCAGCCATGCATCGAGCGTCGTGATCGCTTTGGGGTGCAGCGCGCGAACCTCGGCGGCCAGCAGAAACTCGGTCTCGGCCAATGCCTGCGCCAGCTTGCGCAACGCGCTCGCCCGAGCCGGCAGTGCGTCGGGGAGGGCCGTTTTGCCTGTAGGCGTCAGACTGTAGCGCTCTTGCGGCGCAAACAGCCGTGACCAGCGCGAGGCGTCGCGCAGCGCTTGCGGCAAAGCCGGCAACGCCACTTCGCCGAGGCCGCGTTGATAATAATCCGCTGCGAAAGCGGCCAACCTCAACCATTCCGACGATAGCGGCGGAGACGCAGTGCACACGCTATCAATAGCGCGAAGGCGGTCAGGCGGCACGTCGCTGTGAGCGGTCACTTCGCAGATAAGTCCAACCACATGGCGCTTACCAAACGGCACGCTGACCAGCATGCCCGGCACCACCCGCTCAGGTGTGTCGCACCGATAGTCGAACAAGGTCGGAAGCGGATGATCCAGCGCGACGCGGACGAAGACGTCACTCACGCGTCAGCGGAAATCAGAACGACGCGCGCGACGCGACGCCGCTTCATGGTGTCCGCCGAGCAGACGGCAGGCCACTCGAAGTTAAAGTAAAACTTCAATTTCGGCGCTAAGTTTTGGATTCCGCTGAACAATTGCAATCGGCCCGCGTGCCTGTGGATAACTTTGTTGAGAACTTTGCCCGGAAGGCCGGGGAACCGCGTCGCAGCGGCCTTCTGTGGGATTCCGCACATTCTGCACCGCCTCCCTCAAACCCTTGCCAGACAAGGCTTAGATCAAATGCGCCTGCAATGTGCAAGGGCCGGGATGCGACTAAAGCTTCTACCGCGCCGCAGCGTGATGAATGTGCATAAGTCAAGTCTTGACTTTCTCAGGACCGCCATCTGACGGCCCGTTGACTGCATATTTTCCCTTAGACCGAGAGCCCAGTTCGCTGCGTCGCAACAAAAATGGTAACGATTACGGCCTCATGCCGGTGCATGTGCGCCGCTGCGAATTGCCCGGCTATGACGATGCACTTCGTCCACGAGTTCGGCGACGTGTTCCGGCGGCGTGAACTGCGAAATGCCGTGGCCGAGGTTGAACACATGGCCGGGATGGTTGCCGAAACTGTCCAGTACGGCGCGCGCTTCCATCCGGATCGCAGCCGGCGGGGCAAACAGGACCGATGGATCGATATTGCCTTGCAGCGCCACCTTGCCGCCCACGCGTTCCCGAGCCTTGCTCAGGTTCACGGTCCAGTCGAGACCGACCGCATCCACGCCGGTTTCGGCGATCTCGTCGAGCCACAGGCCGCCGCCCTTGGTGAAGGTGACCACCGGCACTTTTTCGCCGTCATGATCGCGCTTCAGCTGACTCACCACCTGCTGGATGTAGTGCAACGAAAAGCGTTGATAGACGCCGTCCGCCAGCGCCCCGCCCCACGTGTCGAAAATCATCACGGCTTGCGCGCCGGCTTCGATCTGCGCGTTCAGGTAAGCGGCAACCGCGCGCGCGTTGACGTCGAGAATGCGATGCATGAGGTCCGGACGCGCATACAACATTGACTTGACCGTGCGGAAGTCCGCCGAACCGCCGCCTTCAACCATGTAGCACGCGAGCGTCCACGGACTGCCCGAAAAACCGATCAGCGGCACGCGCTGGCGGCCCTGCGCATCGGTGAGCGCGGTGCGAATTTCGCGCACGGCGTCAGTCACGTAGCGCAGCGTGGCGTCGATGTCCGGCACCGCGAGGCGCGCGACGTCGTCTTCCGTACGCACCGGCCGCGCGAATTTTGGGCCCTCCCCGGTCACGAACTCCAGGCCCAGACCCATTGCGTCGGGCACGGTCAGGATGTCGGAGAACAGGATCGCGGCGTCGAGCGGATAGCGCTCTAGCGGTTGCAGCGTGACCTCCGTTGCGAACGCCGGGCTTTTTGCCAGACCCAGGAAACTGCCCGCGCGACCGCGCGTGGCGTTGTATTCCGGCAGGTAGCGGCCAGCTTGCCGCATCAGCCAGATCGGCGTGTAGTCGGTCGGCTGGCGCAGCAGCGCGCGCAGGAAAGTATCGTTCAGGAGTTTATGGGCCACGTTGCGTACGACTGAGGGCAAAGGGGCATTTTACCGGACCGGACTCGCTGCATCGTGCCAGATGCGACCAATAACTGCTGCGCGCCTCGCTCAAGGCGGCTTTTTCGTGGATTGGCAGCCGTCTCCCACCTGGCTGAACGGCCAATGTTCAAGCCCGGATTGCCGAGCTATCATCCAGCAGACTTCCCACACAATTACATACAACCAAGGAGACTCGATGAACAAGGCGACACTCGCGCTGCTCGGCGCGCTGACCGGTGTTTTGATGCATATAGGCGCGGCTTGGGCCCAGAGCACCGCTGCGGCGGCGCCCTCGCGGCTCGATGAAATCATCGCGCGCGGCACGTTGCGCGCCTGCACGACCGGCGACTACAAACCGTACTCGTTCTACAAGGCGGACGGCCAGTTCGAAGGCATTGATATCGACATGACGGAGTCGCTCGCCAAGTCGCTCGGCGTCAAGACAGAGTACGTCAAGACGACGTGGTCGAACCTGATGAATGACTTCGTCGCCAGATGCGACGTCGGCGTAGGCGGCGTATCGCCGACCCTCGAACGGCAGAAACGCGCGTTTTTCACGCAGGCGTATATGGTCGACGGCAAAACGCCGATCGTTCGATGCGACGACGTCAGCAAATACCAGACGGTGGCGCAGATCGACCAGCCCGCAACACGGGTAATCGTCAATCCGGGCGGCACCAACGAGCGGTTCGCGAAGCAATACTTTCCGCACGCCAACCTGACCGTGTATCCCGACAACGTGACCGTTTTCAAGCAGATTCTTGCCGGCAAGGCCGACGTCATGGTGACGGACGCGTCGGAAACGTTGCTACAACAAAAGCTGAATCCGGGTCTTTGCTCGGTGCATCCGGACAAGCCTTTCCAGTACGGAGAAAAGGCCTGGCTGCTGCCGCGTGGCGACGTGGCGCTCCAGGAGTACGTCGACCAATGGCTGCACCTCGCGCGTGCGACCGGCGAGTATCAAGCCATTTCGGACAAATGGCTGAAATAGCATGGTGGTTTTTTTTTGGACGCCCCAGTTTCCGTTCTCTCTGGCAGACGGGGCGGTCGGCAAAACGCCAAGAAATTTCGCTCACGCGCCGAATCATGTAACGGCACGAGGTGCGTCCAGGTAAGAACAGATCAATGATGCCGCGCTGAGCGTCGGGGAACGCGCCCTTTTTCTTGGCCGTTGCCCATACGGCGAATATTGCTGCGCAACCCGGCGGCCACGTTTGAACCGTTGAAATTTATTGAGCGCGGCCGAATACGTGTAACGCGGGCGATTCGTCACCCAAACGATGACCATGCAACCATTTCATGCGGAATCGACTTAATGGATGACGTCGCAATATGCGTCGCGAATAGCATCAATCATGCGTATGAAATTGCGGGGCAGTCATCGGTAAATATTACGTTTCAAACGATCCTTTTTGGCAATATATCCTGCAGCGCCTTATCTGGCGGGCGTTACAACCTGAAACACTTTGTTACCGCGCTCATGGGTTAATTCGCCCACAATGCCCTCAACGGTTTCAACACGGATGTGGCTGGGTGCGTGGTGTGAGCGGATACGATGCACTTGCCGGTCGGCGTATGCCGAAGCCCTGTGAAGGGGCATCCCTGCTGGGGCCGTAGTCGGCGCAGGGTCGCCGTCTCAGTCGGTTCCTTCTTTGGTCTCCTCGCGCTAACCCCGTAGCGTGTGGTTTTTAGCGGGCTCCAGGCCCGCTTTTTTTTCGTCCAGCCAAACGTTTGCGCGATGCGGTAACGCGCCTTTTGTAGTAAGTTAGCCGCTTTTCACAACTTACGCGCAGCAAACGGCTTGGTTCCTGTTCTTCAATGGCAGGTCCGCCGCGCAATAAACCCGCGTGTGGACCTGCTATCGAACATCATCACGCCGTCTTATCTTCCCGCAGCTTCAATTCGCTGATCATCCGCTCGCGCATAATGAACTTCTGCACCTTGCCCGTCACCGTCATGGGCAGTTCGTCGACAAAACGGATGTACTTCGGCACCTTGTAGTGCGCAATCTGGCCTTGGCAGAACTGCTGGATCTCTTCAGCGCTCGCCTGCTCGCCCGAGCGCAATACGACCCACGCGCAAACCTCTTCACCGTATTTCGAGTCGGGCACGCCGAATACCTGCACGCTCTGGATTTTCGGGTGACGGAATAGAAACTCCTCGATTTCGCGCGGATAGATGTTCTCGCCGCCGCGAATCAGCATGTCTTTCAGACGTCCGACGATATTGCAATAGCCTTCGGCATCGAACGTCGCCAGATCGCCGGTGTGCATCCAACCGTCGACAATGCTTTCGCGTGTCTTCGCCTCATCGTCCCAATAGCCCTGCATCACCGAATAGCCGCGTGTACACAGTTCACCGGTTTCGCCCACTGGCACAATGTTGCCAAGGGGATCGACGATTTTCACCTCCAGATGCGGCTGGATGCGCCCGACCGTGGTTGTGCGCTTGTCGAGCGGATCGGTAGTCGAGCTCTGGAACGAGACCGGGCTGGTTTCCGTCATGCCGTAGGCGATGGTGATCTCGCCCAGATGCATCCTGGAGACGACCTTCTTCATGGTCTCGATCGGACATGGCGAGCCCGCCATGATGCCGGTGCGCAAGCGCGATAAGTCGTAGGTGGCGAAGTCCGGGTGATCGAGTTCGGCAATGAACATGGTCGGCACGCCGTGCAGCGCGGTGCACTGCTCTTCCGCGACTGCGGCCAAGGTTGCGGCCGGGTCGAATCCCTCACCTGGAAACACCATATTGGCGCCGACAGATACGCACGCTAGCACCGATAACACCATTCCAAAGCAGTGATACAACGGCACGGGAATGCACAAGCCGTCCTGCTCGGTTAGGCGCATCGCCATCGCGATGTAGCGCGCGTTGTTGACCACGTTGCGATGGGTCAGCGTCGCGCCCTTCGGGTTGCCTGTCGTGCCGCTTGTGAACTGGATGTTGATCGGATCGCGGCACGAGAGCGTGGCGCCGATGGCGTCGAGTTTCGGCACGTCCAGCGACGCGCGACCTTGCTCGATCACGTCGGAAAAGCTCAACATGCCTGGCGTTTCCGTATCGCACATGCGAATCACATAGCGCAATTCGGGCAGCCTCGACGCATGCAGTTCACCCGGCGCTTGCGCGGCCAGTTCAGGTGCAAGTTCCTGCAACATCTCAAGGTACATGGACGTCTTGAAACGCTCGGCGGCGATGATTGCCTTGCAACCGACCTTGTTCAGCGCGTATTCGAGTTCCGCAAGCCGATATGCCGGGTTGATATTGACCAGCACAGCGCCGATGCGCGCGGTCGCAAACTGGGTGAGCAACCATTCCACGCGATTCGGCGACCAGATGCCGACCCGGTCACCCTTCACGATGCCGAGCGCGAGCAGGCCGGCCGCCAACACGTCGACTTCTTCCGCAAACTCCTGCCATGTCCAGCGAATGCGTTGCTCGCGAAACACCACCGCTGGACGATCCGGAAAACGCTCGGCCGTATCGCGCAGAAACTGACCGACCGTCGCTTCGCTCAACGGGATGTCGGTCGGCCCACGGACGTACGACAGCCCGTCTTTGGGTTCGATGAGTGCACCTTCGCCTGACACGTGCGTTGCCATGGTGTTGTCTCCGTGAACTGAGCGGAAGCTCTTATTGAAATGAATTTGAAACCGATTGTGCCACCGGCATGTGTCGGCCAGGCATCAAGTCTTACCCGCAGCGCATTTCCAGACGTCGAGGTGTGGCGCCGATCGGCTTGAGAACACGATTCTGCTCACCTTTCCGTAAACGTCAAGTAAAGGTCAAAAAAAAGCAGCCGGAAAGGCTGCTTTCTCTCTGATACGTATTGCTTAGTGCTGGCCGCGCAGCTTACGCAGACGCTGGATCGCAGCGAGCTGAGCCGTCGCGTACGCCAGTTCCGCTTGCGCGGTTGCGTATTCGAGGTTCGAACCCGTGTTCTGCAGCGCTTCTTCCGCACGCTTGCGTGCATCCTCAGCCTTGGCTTCGTCGAGATCCTTACCGCGGATCGCGGTGTCGGCGAGTACCGTCACGGCGCCCGGCTGGATTTCGAGGATGCCGCCGGCGACGAAGACAAACTCTTCTTCACCGTTTTCAGCTTCGATGCGCACCGCACCCGGACGAATCCGCGTGATGAGCGGCGTGTGGCCCGGCAGAATGCCGAGTTCACCTGCTTCGCCCGGCAGCGCGACGAACTTCGCCTGACCCGAGAAGATCTGCTCTTCCGCGCTGACGACGTCTACTTTAATGGTTGCCATATCGACTCCTGTGGCGAGCAGAGTTAGCGCTGTGACGCTGACTCTTGTCCCATGCAAGGCTGGATTGAGCGTAGTAAGAGGCGCCGGTTTTACCCAATACCACCCCTTCCTGGGTAGTATTTCGGCGCGAGCGGCGCCCGCCTCGTTACACTCGACCTTTACTGGATCTTCTTGGCCTTTTCGAAGGCTTCGTCGATTGTGCCGACCATGTAGAACGCCTGTTCCGGCAGATGGTCGCACTCGCCTTCAACAATCATCTTGAAGCCACGAATCGTTTCCTTCAGCGGCACGTACTTGCCCGGCGAGCCCGTGAACACTTCAGCGACGTGGAACGGCTGCGACAGGAAACGCTGGATCTTACGAGCGCGCGCCACGGCGAGCTTGTCTTCCGGCGCCAGTTCGTCCATGCCCAGAATCGCGATAATGTCGCGCAGTTCCTTGTAGCGCTGCAGCGTTTGCTGCACGCCGCGCGTGATCGCGTAGTGCTCTTCACCGATCACGTTCGGATCGATCTGACGCGAGGTCGAATCGAGCGGGTCGACTGCCGGGTAGATACCCAGCGAAGCGATGTCACGCGACAACACGACGGTCGCGTCCAGGTGGCCGAAAGTCGTAGCCGGCGACGGGTCGGTCAAGTCATCCGCAGGGACGTACACGGCCTGAACCGACGTGATCGAACCGGTCTTGGTCGACGTAATACGCTCTTGCAGCTTACCCATTTCTTCAGCCAGCGTCGGCTGATAGCCCACTGCCGACGGCATACGGCCGAGCAGTGCCGACACTTCCGTGCCTGCCAGCGTGAAACGGTAGATGTTGTCCACGAAGAACAACACGTCGAGACCTTCGTCACGGAAGTGCTCAGCCATCGTCAGACCGGTCAGCGCGACGCGCAGACGGTTGCCCGGCGGCTCGTTCATCTGGCCGTATACCAGCGCGACCTTGTCGAGAACGTTCGAGTCCTTCATTTCGTGATAGAAGTCGTTCCCTTCACGGGTACGCTCGCCAACACCGGCGAACACGGAGTAACCACCGTGTTCCTTCGCGATGTTGTTGATCAGTTCCATCATGTTCACGGTCTTGCCCACGCCGGCGCCACCGAACAGGCCAACCTTACCGCCCTTCGCGAACGGGCAGATCAGGTCGATAACCTTGATGCCGGTTTCGAGCAGTTCCGTCGATGGCGACAGTTCGTCGAACGCCGGAGCCTTCTGGTGAATACCGCGAACCACGTCCGAGTTGATCGGGCCGGCTTCGTCGATCGGGCGACCTAGCACGTCCATGATCCGGCCGAGGGTCGGCTTGCCGACCGGCACGCTGATCGGCTTGCCGGTGTTCTTCACCGTCGTACCGCGGCGCAGACCGTCGGATGCACCCAGACAGATGGTGCGGACAACGCCGTCGCCCAGCTGCTGCTGGACTTCGAGCGTCAATTCCGAACCTTCGAGAATGAGCGCGTCGTAAATCTTCGGCATGTGGTCACGCGGGAATTCCACGTCGATCACCGCGCCGATGCACTGTACGATCTTGCCTTCTACCAAAGCAGTAGTACTCATCGCTTTTCCTTTAGATACTCAATTCTTCACTCGCGCAAAGGCGCAGTTTCGATGGGTGCGCCGCGAAGGCGCACACGAAGCGGCGTGCTGACCGTTAAGGTCAGACTGCCGCCGCGCCACCGACGATTTCCGACAGTTCTTTCGTGATCGCGGCCTGACGGCTCTTGTTGTACACGAGCTGCAGTTCGTTGATGACCGTCTTCGCGTTGTCCGAAGCGGCCTTCATTGCGACCATCCGTGCCGACTGCTCCGACGCCATGTTTTCCGCGACGGCCTGATAGACCAGCGCTTCGACATAACGCACCAGCAGTTCGTCCACCACTGCCTGCGCATCCGGCTCGTAGATATAGTCCCACTGCGTGCTCGGCGTCGCGCCGTCTTCTTCCTTGCGCTCGAACTGGTCTGCCGACAGCGGCAGCAGTTGCTCGATCACCGGCTCCTGCTTCATCGTATTGACGAAGCGCGTGTACGCCAGGTACACCGCCGAAACCTTGCCTTCCGAGTACAGGTCGAGCTGCACCTTCACCGCGCCGATCAGCTTTTCCAGATGCGGCGTATCGCCCAGATGCACGACATTCGACACCACCTTTGCGCGCAGACGGCTCAGGAAACCCAGGCCCTTGGTGCCGATCGCGGTTGCTTCGATCGTCTTGCCCTGGCCTTCCAGTTCCTTGAATTTCTGCAGCGACGCACGCAACACATTGGTGTTCATGCCGCCGCACAGACCTTTATCAGTCGTGACGAGGATGATGCCGGCCGTCTTCGCACCTTCGTTCGCCACCATGAACGGGTGACGATACTCCGGGTTCGCGCGGCTCATGTGTGCAGCGATATCGCGGACCTTGTCAGCATACGGGCGAGCAGCGCGCATGCGCTCCTGAGCGCGGCGCATCTTCGATGCGGCCACCATCTCCATCGCTTTCGTGATCTTGCGCGTGTTTTGCACGCTCTTGATCTTGCCGCGAATTTCCTTCATTCCAGCCATTGCTTGCTCCTTTGTCGGCCCGAGTTAGCGCTTTAGCGATTACTCGGGCCCCATGCAAAGCTTCGGCCCGAGTTAGCGCTTCCACCCTGACTCGGGTCCCATGCAAAGCGATCGAAGCAGCGCGGGTTCAGTTGCCTGCGGCCCGCGCCGCTTCAAGGTCCGTTTATGCCTTGCGGGTCACTCGCGGATCAATAAGCGCCGGACTTCTTGAAGTCTTTGAGAGCCGTATGCAGCAAGGCTTCGTCGTCCTTCGAGAGTTCCTTGGTGTCTTCGACGCGCTTGATCAGGTCAGCGTGCTTCGACTTCAGGTAATCGCGCAGGCCCTTTTCGAACGGCAGCACTTGCGCAACTTCCAGATCATCGAGGTAACCGTTGTTCGCTGCGAACAGCGCGACAGCCAGTTCCCACACTTGCAACGGCTGATATTGCGGCTGCTTCAGCAGTTCCGTCACGCGGCGGCCGCGTTCCAGCTGTTTGCGGGTTGCTTCGTCGAGGTCCGAGGCGAACTGCGCGAACGCAGCCAGCTCACGGTATTGCGCGAGGTCGGTACGGATACCGCCTGACAGCTTCTTCACAACCTTCGTCTGAGCGGCACCACCGACGCGCGACACCGACACGCCGGCGTTAATTGCCGGCCGGATACCTGCGTTGAAGAGGTCGGTTTCCAGGAAGATCTGGCCGTCGGTAATCGAGATCACGTTCGTCGGAACGAATGCGGTCACGTCGCCTGCTTGCGTTTCAATGACCGGCAGAGCCGTCAGCGAACCGCTCTTGCCCTTCACTTCACCGTTCGTGAACTTCTCGACGTACTCTTCCGAGACGCGAGCAGCACGTTCCAGGAGACGCGAGTGCAGATAGAACACGTCGCCCGGGTAAGCTTCGCGGCCCGGCGGACGGCGCAGCAGCAACGAGATCTGACGGTATGCCCAAGCTTGCTTGGTCAAGTCGTCATAAACGATCAGCGCGTCTTGACCGCGGTCGCGGAAGTACTCGCCCATCGTGCAACCAGCATACGGGGCCAGGTATTGCATGGCAGCCGATTCCGAAGCCGACGCGGCCACGACGATCGTGTATTCCAACGCGCCGGTTTCTTCCAGCTTGCGCACCACGTTCATGATCGACGAAGCCTTCTGGCCGATCGCGACGTAGATACAGAAGAGGTTCTTGCCCTTCTGGTTGATGATCGCGTCGACTGCGACTGCGGTCTTGCCGCACTGGCGGTCGCCAATGATCAGCTCACGCTGGCCACGGCCAACCGGCACCATCGCGTCGATCGACTTCAGACCGGTTTGGACCGGTTCCGAAACCGACTTACGCCAGATCACGCCCGGAGCAATCTTTTCGATTGCGTCGGTCTTCTTCGCGTTGATCGGGCCCTTGCCGTCGATCGGGTTGCCGAGTGCGTCGACCACGCGGCCGAGCAATTCCGGACCCACCGGCACTTCAAGAATGCGGCCCGTCGTCTTGACGATGTCGCCTTCCGAAATGTGTTCGTACTCACCCAGAATCACGGCGCCGACCGAGTCGCGCTCGAGGTTCAGTGCGAGACCGAAGGTGTTGCCCGGGAATTCGAGCATTTCGCCCTGCATCACTTCCGACAGGCCGTGAATACGCACGATACCGTCGGTCACGGAGATCACGGTGCCCTGGTTGCGAACGTCTGCGCTCGCTTCAAGGCCCTGGATCCGGCTCTTGATCAGCTCGCTGATCTCAGAGGGATTGAGTTGCATTATTCGCTCCTGATAGTCAATTCTGTTGCGTGCCAGCCGCTTCAGCGCGTTAGGCGCTTCAGGCCGTCAGAGCCGTCTGCATGCTGGCAAGCCGCGCGCGGACCGAGGTATCGAGCACTTCGTCGCCAACCGTCACGCGCACGCCGCCGATCAACGACGAGTCGACTTCGACCGTCGGCTTCAGCTTGCGTTTGAACTTGCGTTCGAGACTTGCGACGAGGTCGTTCAACTGCGCGCCTTCGAGCGGGAATGCGCTGACGATCAGCACATCGGCCGCCCCTTCGCGGGCGTTCTTCAACTCTTCGAACTGCACAGCGATTTCCGGCAGCAAGGGCAGGCGATGGTTGTCCACCAGCATTTGCACCAAATTCTTCGCTTGCGCGTTGTCCTTGAGCGGCGACTTGACCGCGGTGAGCAGCAGTTCGCTGACCTGGGCGCGGCTTACTTTCGGGCTCGAGGCGATCGACAGCACTTCGGGCAGACGCGCAACCTGTGCCAGCTCCTGCACGAGCGTGGACCAGGCGGCGATGTCACCAGCTTCGGCCACGCCAAACAGCGCTTCTGCGTACGGACGGGCGATGGTTGCAAGTTCGGCCATGATCAGAGCTCGGCTTTCAGTTGATTCAGCAGGTCAGCGTGAGCTGCCTGGTCGACTTCGCGCTTCAGGATCTGTTCAGCGCCCTTCACAGCGAGTGCGGCGACTTCGCCGCGCAGCGTTTCGCGCGCTTTCACGACTTGCTGTTCCGCGTCTGCCTTCGCTTGCGCGATGATGCGAGCGGCTTCAGCCTGTGCTTGAGCCTTGATTTCGTCAGCGACTGCCACAGCGCGCTTTTCTGCGTCAGCAACACGTTGCTGACCGTCGTTGCGTGCCTGAGCGAGTTCCTGGTCGACGCGCTTGTGAGCGGCTTCGAGTTCTGCCTTGCCCTTTTCAGCAGCCGACAAACCGTCAGCAATCTTCTTCGAGCGCTCGTCGAGGGCGTTGATCAGCGGCGGCCACACGAACTTCATCGTGAACCACGCGAGGATCAGGAACACGACCATTTGCGCAAACAGGGTTGCGTTGAGATTCACGGTGTTTCCTTAAACGTTGCTAGTTCGGAAAGTGAAACGGCAAGGCGCTCATCGATTCTGTATTCGATCAGCGCCCGAGTGCCCGTTCCGCCCTGCGCCCTCACTAGTTATAGCTCAGGCGCAAACTTCCGAGGAACCTCAGCCTGCCAGCTTCGACAGCAGCGGGTTCGCGAACGCAAACAGCATTGCCACACCAACGCCAATCAGGAACGCCGCATCGATCAGACCAGCCAGCAGGAACATCTTGGTTTGCAGCGGGTTCATCAGTTCAGGCTGACGTGCACATGCTTCGATGTACTTGCCGCCCATCAGGCCGATACCGATACAGGCGCCGATTGCACCCAGGCCGATGATGATGCCGATACCGATGGCGGTCAGACCCTGGATGTTGGCGATGAAAGCTTGCATGATCACTCCTTTGTGAAAAGTCTTTTAGAACTGGTTGGAACTGGGATTTAAAAAACTACTATTCTTTTTGCCGACGGCGCAGTTTAGTGCGTGTCGTGTGCCTGGCCGATGTACACCAGCGTCAGCATCATGAAAATGAACGCCTGCAGCAGAACGATCAGGATGTGGAAGATTGCCCACACGCTGCCGGCGATCACGTGGCCGATGAAGCCAAGCACCGTCGTGTCCGCGCCGAAGCTCCAGATGCTGCCGAGCAGGGCAATCAGCAGGAACAACAGTTCGCCCGCGTACATGTTGCCGAACAGCCGCATGCCGAGCGAGACCGTCTTCGCAACGAACTCGATGATGTTCAGTGCAAGGTTCGGGATCCACAGGAGCGGATGCGCGCCGAACGGAGCAGACAGCAGTTCATGCACGAAGCCGCCGGCGCCCTTGATCTTGAAGTTGTAGTAAATCATCAGCGCGAACACACCGAGGGCGATGCCGAGCGTGCCG
Organism: Paraburkholderia sp. USG1; assembly: GCF_031570135.1. NCBI lineage: Bacteria > Pseudomonadati > Pseudomonadota > Betaproteobacteria > Burkholderiales > Burkholderiaceae > Paraburkholderia > Paraburkholderia sp. USG1. Next base: position 199,878 of record NZ_JAMWXW010000010.1, read on the forward strand.
TTCAGGTCGGCGGTCGGCACGATGCGGTGGTGCGGGATGACTTCGGACAAACCCAGCCAGCCAATCACGTGGCCCGGCAGGTCGACAGGGATAAAGTCGAGCGAGTTCATCAGCGCGACCCAGACGAACACGGTCAGCGCCAGCGGTGCGATAAAGGTACGCGAGCCGTGAATCATCGACTTCGATTGATCCTCGACCATTTCGACCAGCATTTCGATCGCGCATTGGAAACGACCCGGCACACCGGACGTTGCCTTGCGAGCAGCAAGATGCAGGATGAAGATCGTGGCCAGACCGCAAACGATCGACCAGAAAAGGGTGTCCAGATTCCACACGTGAATGTCGAAAATCGACGTCTGGTGCGCGGTGGAAAAGTTCTGCAAGTGGTGCGCGATGTACTCGGACGGATCCATTGCGCGCGTGCCTTCGCTAGCTGCCATATCGTTAAAGCCACCCAAATTGTCGAAAATCGTCTTTAGGCCGTTCCCGCTGCAATTCTGTATTACGGGAACACGCCGGGTGCGGACTGTGTCATATCCGCACACCCTGTGCCGGCGCTGTGCGCCAGCCTGAATTCTTTGCTGCTACTTTTTTGCTGCCACTTTTGTTGCTGCTACCTTAGCGCCATGCCAAGGCAATCCAGTACGTCTTGAGCGCGATGAGGTAAGTCACGAGTAGCGGAACCCAGCGTACGTCGTGATACCAGAAGGCGATGGCCACAAACATCGCGATCGTTGTCCCCATTTTGAGCGCTTCGCCGATCATCCAGCTCATGACTGTTTCAGCGCCGCTCAGCGTTCTAAGTCGTGCCGCGAACAACGCGCCCGGCACCCAGCAGATCGCTCCCCCCAGGAACGCGGACAGCGCAGCAGCGCCCGGCGGCTTGTAAAACAGCCACCACACCAGCGTAGCACCCAGGGACAAGGCCATTTGCGCCGCCACGACCTTGAAAGGCGTAACGCGCGATGGACGACTCACTTCAGGACCAAACAGCTTTTCAGCTTCAGCCCGCGTGAGCGGAACGATATTGTTATCTTGCTGCTCGACACCCCACGCTTCGTCAGGTGCCGCTTGCTGACCGGTGGACGCAACGGAAGCTTTGCGTTCAGCGCGGTGTTCGTCGTGCCCATTCTTCGGCGCTTGATTCGACGTTTTGACCGCCATCGCAGTGTTCCGAAAGTCTTGTTCCAGCCCGCGAGCTTACGCTGCGCTTACGGGGTTCCCGTGCAATTAAATCCGGGCGATTGTAAGCGATAGTTGCAGGCAATTCAAGACTTTAGGCCGTTCAATAACCAGCGTGAAAAGCCTCTTCACGATGCGGGAGCAACTGTCTGGCGAGGCGAAACACGTCAAATGTAAGGCTGTCGGGGTAAGCCAAAACATGCGATTTGAATCGCGTGAGTTCGCGTTTCGTCGACAGGCTGTTTGAACGCCGCAGCAGACGTCTCGAAAATGCAACAAACGTCTATTTTTGCCTGCGCGAGTGGACATAACCGCCGGTGCCGGGTAAGCGGCGATCGGTACAGTCTGACCGGCAATCTCGCGCATGACGTCGACAAGGGGAGATAGCCGCAAAGGACATCGGTCGCGCCGAACGAGTTTGCTTGCGGGGGACGACCTTCGCCTTCACATTGCGCGTCAAGCCGCGTCCTGCTTTGTGAACTTATCGCTCAGACGCTGCGATCTGACTGCCTCGCAAGCTTGACGCGATTCAGACGGAAACGCATCCGTATCGCGACTTCGGTGTCGGAAAATGGATATATCAGCGATCCTGACTATGTGCGGCGAAATTTATTTAGGAATCCATCAAATGCCGATAACTGGTCAATTTCTGGATTCTCTAACGCCTGCGCTACGTGCGTTTGCAGGCTCCTACTACGAAAGCAACGCCACAACACCTACCGCCCAATAGACCCACAGCGCGCCAGACAACTTGCGATCCGCATAAAGCCTCATCGCAAGCCTTGCACGCCGCTCGCATTCAACGCGCCAGTCAGGCAGTGGCGTTGCCGCGCAACCGCACCAAAATGCCTTCCAGTGCGTCCAGATCGCCGAAGTCGACCAGCACCTGCCCGCGCCCGCGTCGGCCGAGTTTGATCTTGACGGTTGCCGCCAACAAATCCGACAACTCTTCTTCGAGCCGTCGCGTATCGCGGCCACCGTCCGGATTCGCACGCGCCTTCACCGCTGGCACGGTCCTGGTTGTCGTCGTCACCAGTTTTTCGGTTTCGCGTACCGACATGCGTTTGTTGACGACCTGGTTGGCCAGCGTGATCTGCGTCGCGGCGTCGACTGCCAGCAGCGCGCGCGCATGCCCCATGTCGAGATCGCCGGCCAGCAGCATGGTCTGTACGGGCGACGCCAGATTGAGCAGGCGCAACAGATTCGATACCGCGCTGCGCGAACGGCCGACCGATTCCGCCGCCTGCTCGTGCGTGAAATTGAACTCGTCGAGCAAGCGCTGGATGCCTTGCGCTTCTTCCAGCGGATTCAGATCTTCGCGCTGAATGTTCTCGATCAGCGCCATCGCGGCGGCGGCCTGGTCCGGCACGTTCTTCACCAGCACCGGTACTTCGTCGAGGCCGGCAAGACGTGCCGCGCGAAAACGCCGCTCGCCGGCAATGATCTCGTACCTGTCCGCGGACACGGGACGCACGAGAATCGGCTGCATCAATCCCTGCGCACGAATGCTTGCCGCCAGTTCCTGCAACGCGCCCTCGTCCATACGCGTACGCGGCTGGTATTTGCCCGCCTGCAACTTGCTGAGCGGCAGCACATTCGGCGCACCCTCGATCGCCACCGCCTCGGTGATGTCGGCACTGCCGCCCAGCAATGCTTCCAGGCCGCGCCCCAACCCCTTCTTTCTCGCTACTGCGTTCATCGTGCTTCCTCGATCCGCTTAGGATGCCTGGGGCGCATCATTCAATGCGCGCACCCGCTCAATCATTTCCGCGCCGAACTGCACGTATGCCTGCGCGCCGCGCGATGCCCTGTCGAATACCACGCCCGGCAAACCATAGCTGGGCGCCTCGGCAAGACGCACGTTGCGCGGGATCACAACGTCGAACACCTTGTCGCCAAAATGCTCTTTCAGCTGATCCGACACTTGCTGTTGCAACGTGATGCGCGGATCGAACATCACACGCAGCAGGCCGATCACTTTCAGATCCCGGTTCAGGTTGGCATGCACCTGTTTGATCGTATTGACCAGGTCCGACAAGCCTTCGAGCGCAAAGTACTCGCATTGCATCGGAATCACGACACCGTGTGCAGCGCACAGGCCATTGAGCGTCAGCAGCGACAAAGCCGGCGGACAGTCGATCAGCACAAAATCGTATTCGTTTTCGACTGCCGCGAGCGCGACCTTCAATTGACGCTCGCGATTCTGCACGCTCACCAGTTCGACCTCGGCACCCGCGAGTTCGCGGTTCGCCGGCAGCACGTCATAACCGACGGCTTCTGGACGCACTCGTGCATCGGCCACCGCGACGCCGTCCACCAGCACTTCGTAGACGGTATTGGCGCACGCGGCCTTATCGATGCCACTGCCCATCGTGGCGTTGCCCTGCGGGTCCAGATCAATGAGAAGGACTCGCTGTCCCTGCGCTGCCAGGCTCGCGGCCAGATTGACTGCGGTCGTCGTCTTGCCGACGCCGCCCTTCTGGTTCGCAACGCAGAAGATTTTTGCCATCGTTGGTGTGTCCCTTTTGCTGCCTGGATGAAATAAAAATCGTGTGTGATGCCGGGTGTGGCTGGGTGAGCAATCTGAGCCAGGCGCTAGCTGCCGGCGTCCACCACAACCTTGATCAGGTGCCGCTCGGCGTCGAGCGACGGCACGTTCAGTCGGATGACCTGTTCCACGTGGGCGCCGGCCGGCAAACGTTCGATCTCGCCGTCCGGCCGTACGCCTTTCATGGCCCAGATCGCACCCTGCTCCGCAACCAGATGACGGGCCAGTGTAACGAAATCCGCGAGTTCTGCGAATGCGCGCGAGACAATTACGTCGAACTTTGCCGGTACTTCGGCGCCCGGCTGCAAGCTCTCGACCCGGCCGGTCACCACCGAGAGATTTGCAAGTCCTAGCTCGGCCTTTGCCTGAGCCTGGAAGGCCGTCTTTTTATGAACGATGTCGTTCACGGTAACGGTCCAGTCGGGCAAAACTATAGCCAGCACGATGCCCGGCAGACCACCGCCGGAACCGACGTCGAGCACCGAGGACGGCCCAAGCGGCGCAAGGTGCGGCACGATCGCAAGCGAATCCAGAATGTGTTGGATCAGCATCTGCCGTGGATCGCGAATCGCCGTCAGGTTGTAGACGGCATTCCACTTCGACAGCAACGCAACGTAGTCGAGCAGCTTGCCGAGTTGCGCGTCGCTCAGGTCGAGGCCGAGTTCGCGGACACCGTCCGCCAGCAGTGGCCCCAACGCCTCCCTACCGCTTCCCTTCTGGCTTCCCGTCATTGCGTCACCGGCGCGCTGTCGGTGCCCGGCTCGGCGGGCTTCGTCGAGCGACGACCCAAGCCGCGCTTCAGATGGACCATCAGCAAAGAAATGGCCGCTGGCGTGATGCCCGAAATACGCGACGCCTGGCCGATAGTTTCGGGACGGAACTGCGTCAGCTTCTGCCGCGCTTCGAACGAGAGCCCTCTGACTTCCGCGTAGTCCAGCCCTTCGGGCAGACGCGTACTTTCGTGCGCCTCATTTCGCTCGATTTCACCCGCCTGGCGGTCGATGTAGCCCTGATATTTGATGCCGATCTCGATCTGTTCCTTGATCTGCCCGAGCAGCACGTCGTCTTCCGCCAAGGTTTCAGGCGCGGCGCACGCGCCGGCCCGCAATGCGCAAACGCCGTCGTACGACACACCGGGGCGGCGCAGCAGATCCGCGAGACTGTACTCGTGATCGATTGGCTTGCCGAGCAGCGCTGTAGCCTCGTCGGTGGATAACGTCTTAGGATTGACCCATGTCGTGCGAAGACGCTCTGTTTCACGTGAAACAGCGTCGCGCTTGCGGCTGAAAGCATCCCAGCGAACGTCGTCGACCACGCCCAACTCGCGGCCGATCTCGGTGAGACGCATATCCGCATTGTCTTCGCGCAGACTCAGACGATATTCGGCACGGCTCGTGAACATCCGATAAGGCTCGGACACGCCGCGCGTCACCAGATCATCGACCAACACGCCAAGGTAGGCCTGATCGCGGCGAGGGCACCATGCTTCCTTGCCCTGCACGTACAGACCCGCATTGATCCCGGCCAACAAACCCTGCGCGGCCGCTTCTTCGTAGCCGGTCGTGCCGTTGATCTGGCCGGCAAAGAACAGCCCGTTGATAACCTTGGTTTCGAGCGAAGCCTTTAATCCACGCGGATCGAAGTAGTCGTATTCGATCGCGTAGCCCGGTCGCAGGATGTGCGCGTGCTCCAAACCGCGCATCGAGCGCACCAGTTCCAGTTGAACGTCGAACGGTAAGCTCGTGGAGATTCCGTTGGGATAGAACTCGTTCGTGGTCAGCCCTTCCGGCTCGAGGAAGATCTGATGCGACTCCTTTGAAGCGAACCGGTGAATCTTGTCCTCGATCGATGGGCAATAGCGCGGCCCCACCCCTTCGATCACCCCCGTGTACATGGGCGAGCGGTCGAGTCCGCCGCGGATGATGTCGTGCGTCCGCTCGTTCGTGTGTGTGACCCAACACGGCACCTGCCGCGGATGCTGCTCGACGCGCCCGAGAAACGAGAACACCGGCACTGGATCCAGATCACCCGGCTGCTCTTCGAGTTGCGAAAAATCGATCGTGCGGCCGTCAATACGCGGCGGCGTCCCCGTCTTGAGACGACCTTGCGGCAACTTCAATTCCTTCAGGCGCGCCGACAACGACACCGCCGCCGGATCGCCGGCGCGGCCGCCGGTGTAGTTGTTCAACCCCACGTGAATCTTGCCGTCGAGGAACGTCCCCGCCGTCAAAACTACCGCCCGCCCGCGGAAACGAATCCCCACCTGCGTCACAGCGCCGACGACGCGGTCGCATTCCACCATCAGATCGTCAACCGCCTGCTGGAACAGCCACAGGTTCGGCTGATTTTCCAGCCGGTGCCGGATAGCCTGTTTGTACAGCAGACGGTCAGCCTGAGCGCGCGTCGCACGTACAGCCGGGCCCTTCGACGAATTCAGGATGCGGAACTGGATACCGCCCTCGTCCGTCGCGGCCGCCATTGCGCCGCCGAGCGCGTCGACTTCCTTGACCAGATGGCCCTTGCCAATGCCGCCAATGGACGGATTGCAGCTCATCTGGCCGAGGGTTTCGATGTTATGGGTCAGCAGGAGCGTCGTATTGCCCATGCGAGCTGAAGCCAATGCGGCTTCCGTGCCGGCATGACCGCCGCCGACGACGATTACGTCAAATTCTGTGGGAAAGAGCATCGCGGATCTCACGCCAGATCATCGCGTGAGCCTTTCAAAGGAAATGGATGGGCGAATTATAACGGGTTCGGTTTAGGCCCGAATTTCGTCCGAATGGCCATCCATAAAAAACGGTGTGTTTCACGTGAAACACACCGCCTTGAACAACGGAAGTTAGGGACACGCGCGAACGTTATGCCACTTTTTTGGCCAGCCCGAGATACGTCTCGATCACGCGTGGATTCTGCGCCAAATCTGCCGCCGGCCCTTCCAGCGCTAGTTCGCCGGTTTCCAACACATAGCCGTAATCCGAAATCTGGAGCGCGGCCCGCGCGTTCTGCTCGATCAGCAACGTGGCCACGCCGGTCTGCCGCAGCGCGCTAATGATGTGGAAGATCTCTTTCACGATCAACGGCGCAAGACCGAGACTCGGCTCATCCAGCATCAGCAAATCCGGCTTGCCCATCAATGCCCGGCCCACCGCGAGCATCTGGCGCTCACCACCGGATAACGTTCCGGCAGCCTGCTTGCGACGCTCCTTGAGTCGCGGAAACAGCGTAAAGACCGGCTCGAGCTGGTCGAGAAAGTTCCGCTCCCCTGCCCGCTTGCGCCGATACGCGCCGAGGACGAGGTTGTCCTCGACCGTCATCGACGCAAACAGCTCCCGCTTCTCCGGCACGAGACACATGCCGCGCGCGACACGCTTTTCGACCGGCACAGCGCTGACATCTTCGCCCTGATACAGAACGGTGCCCTTCGCATGGCCCGTGGTCGGCAACGCGCCCATGATCGCGTTCAACAGCGTGGACTTGCCTGCGCCGTTTGGGCCGATCACCGAGACGATCTGCCCTGCCCGTACCTTGATCGCCGCGCCGTGCAGCGCCTCTACCTTGCCATAACGGACCGACAACCCGCCCACGTCGAGAATCGGACCAGCAGCATTCATCGTGTTCTCCATCACTCCACCCCGCCAAGATAGGCTTCCAGCACAGCCGGATCCTGCTGTACGTCTTGCGGCAGGCCTTCCGCAATCCTGGTCCCGAACTCCATGACTACTAGCCGATCGGTCAGATTCATCACGAAATCCATATCGTGCTCCACAAGCAGCACGCTCATGCCTTCCGCCTTCAGGCGCCGCAGCAGATCGGCCAATTGAAGCTTTTCCTGGTAGCGCAGACCGGCGGCCGGCTCATCCAGCAACAAAAGCGTTGGATCGCAGCACAGCGCGCGAGCAATTTCCAGAATCCGCTGCTGCCCCAAGGCGAGACTGCCGGCTTCGTCGTACATATGCTGCTCCAGGCCGACGCGGCGAATCTGACGAGCCGCTTCGGCCATCAAGCGCGCTTCTTCCGCGCTGTTCAGGCGGACCACGCTGCGCCAAACGCCAGCCTGCCCTCGCAGATGCGCGCCGATCGCGACGTTCTCAAGCACCGTCATGCCCGGCAGCAACTTGACGTGCTGGAAAGTACGGCCGATTCCGCGCTTGACGATTTCACGTGAAGTCAGCGAATCGATGCGCTCGCCACGGAACGTGATCTCGCCGCTAGTCGCTTGCAACACGCCGGTGACCAGATTGAAGGTCGTCGACTTACCCGCGCCGTTCGGCCCGATCAGACCGATGATCTGCCCGGCTTTTACCTCGAAGCTGACGTCGTTCACCGCAACCAGACCGCCGAATTGCTTGCGCGCCTTGTTCACGGTCAGCAGGTTTTCACCGGCCGTCGGCTTGCTGCGCTGCGGCAACGGTTCGGCATGATCGGCCAGATGAGCGCGCGGACCCTTCGGGAAAAACCGCGCCACGAACGGCCATACGCCCTGTCGAGCGTACTGCAGCAACAGCACCATCAAAATGCCGAACACGATCACTTCGAAATTGCCGTTCTCACCGAGCAGCTTGGGCAGCAACGTTTGCAGATAGTCCTGCAGAACCGTCAGAATCGCCGCGCCAAGCACAGCGCCCCAGACGTGCGACACGCCACCCACCACGGCCATGAACAGAAACTCAATGCCGTGGTTCAGCCCAAACGGCGTCGGGTTCACCGCGCGTTGCAGGTGGGCGTATAGAAAGCCCGAGATCGAAGCCAGCACGGCCGCGTAGACAAAAATAACCACCCGCATCCACGCGGTATTCACGCCCATCGCTTCGGCCATCATGCCGCCGCCGCGCAGCGCGCGGATCGCCCGCCCCGGCCGGCTATTAAGCAGATTCTGAACAGAAATCACCGCGCCGAGCACCACCACCCAGATCAGGTAATAGATATGGCGGCCGGACTCCAGGTTAATACCAAAAACATTCAGCACCGGAATTCCATTGATGCCGTCGTACTTGCCGAGCATTTCCAGATTGCCGAACAGGTAGAACAGCGCGAGCCCCCAGGCAATCGTACCGAGCGGCAGAAAGTGCCCGGACAGACGCATCGTCACCAGCCCGAGCATCAACGCGATCAACGCAGTCACCACCACGCCCACGATCAGCGCGAACCACGGCGAGATGCCGTATTGCGTCGTCAGATACGCGGTTGCATAAGCGCCGATGCCGACAAACGCGGCCTGGCCGAAACTCGTCATCCCACCGATGCCGGTCAGGAGCACCAGGCCGATCGCCACGATCGAATACAGGCCGATGTAGTTGAGCAGCGTCACCCAGTACTCAGGCACGTGAATCGGTTGCGGCAGCACCGGCAGCGCGAACAGCACCACGAGGAACAACCAGAAGAATTTGTTTTGCATGATCCTTTTCATCGCATCACTCCTCGTCCTCTTCGGTGTGCGGGCTGGCAAGACTGCGCCAGAGCAGCACCGGGATGATCAGCGTGAACACGATCACTTCCTTGTAAGCGCTCGCCCAGAACGACGAATACGACTCCAGCAGACCGACCAGGATCGAGCCCGCGGCCGCCAGCGGATAGCTGACAAGGCCGCCGATAATGGCCCCCACGAAGCCCTTCAAACCGATCAGGAAGCCCGAGTCGTAGTAGATGGTGGTCAAGGGTGCGACGAGGATGCCACACAGCGCACCGAGGCCCGCCGCCAGCGTGAACGCGAGGCGCCCCGCCTGCGTCGTGCCGATGCCGACGAGCCGCGCGCCGAGCCGGTTCACCGATGTCGCGCGCAACGCCTTGCCGGAGATCGAGCGGTCGAAGTACAGATAAAGCGCGCCGATCAACACGACCGCTGTGCCGACGACCCACAAGCTCTGCCCGGAGATCGACAGGCTGCCGAGGTTGAAGGTCGCGTCGGAAAACGCGGTGGTGCGCGAACCCTCGGCTCCGAACATCACGAGACCGAGGCCGACCATCGCGAAATGGACCGCCACCGCCACAATCAGCAGCAGCAGCGTGGACGCCTCCGCGATCGGCTCATACGCAAGCCGGTAGACATACGGCCCCATCGGAATCACGATCAGCAGCGTCAACGCGATCTGCGCGACCATCGGCAGCGGCTGCATGAAAACGCCCTGCGTCAGCGCATAGACCGCGATCGGAAACAGCAGGTATTTGCCGACCAGCATGACCAGCGTGCGAGCTGCATGCCGGCGCCGTTCGGCATGCCGCACCAGCCCCGCTATTTCGACGACGAAGCAGGCCGCGCCCATCGCCATCAGCAGCCAGCAGGTAGCCGGAAATTTCTGTGTCTGCAGTGCGGCGAGCGTCAACGCGCCGTACGAAACAAACTCCCCCTGCGGGATGAAGATCACCCGCGTCACGGAAAACACCAGCACCAGCGCAAGCGCGAGCAGCGCGTAGATCGCGCCGGTAGTGATGCCGTCCTGCGCGAGGATCGCCGCAATTGATAGATCCATACTTCCTCGTCCTGAAGCGTCGAAATCGAAACCGGGAAACAGTCGGGGCGGCAAAACCAGCGGCCGTCCATCGACCCGCAATGTCAGAAAAGGCAACCGCCGCGCCGGAACACGGCGCGGCGGTCGGTGCCATTGTCATCGAACAGAATGGCAATGCGGCGTCACATGCCGCACGTTGCGCGAGAGGCGCGTACCGTTTTTGTTTTTAGTCGTTCTGCAGCTTCCACTTGCCATCGACGATCTGCACGATCACGCGTGCACGCTTGTCGAGGCCGTTGTGGTCGGTCGTCGTGGTGTTCATGATGCCGTGCGAGACCGGCAGCTCCTTGATGTTCTCAAGTGCGCCGCGCAGCGCCACGCGGAACGCTTCGGTGCCCGGCTGCGCAGTCTTCAGCGCGACAGGGATCGCCGCCTGCAGCATCTGGCCGGCGTCCCATGCGTGGCCGCCGAACGTCGCCACCGAGCCTGCGCCATAGGCTTTCTCGTACGCCGCCTTGTAGGCTTCCGACGACTTCTTCACCGGGTTCGATGCCGGCAACTGATCGGCCACGAGGATCGGACCGGCCGGCAGGAATTCGCCTTCGCAATCCTTGCCGCACACACGCAGGAAGTCGTTATTCGCGACGCCGTGCGTCTGGTAGACCTTGCCCTTGTAGCCGCGCTCCTTGAGCGTCTTGGCCGGCAACGCCGACGGCGTGCCCGCGCCCGCGATCAGCACCGCGTCGGGGTTGGCGCCCATCGTCTTCAACACCTGGCCCGTCACCGATGCGTCGGTGCGATTAAAGCGCTCGTTGGAGACGATCTTCAGGTTGTGCGCGGCGGCAGCGGCGGTGAAGACGTTGTTCCAGCCGTCGCCGTACGCATCCGCGAAGCCGATGAAGCCCACCGTTTTCACGCCGTGATGCTCCATATAGTCGGCGATAGCGTCAGCCATCAGGCTGTCGTTTTGCGGCGGTTTGAAGGCCCATGCGCGCTTTGCGTCCATCGGCGAAATGATCGCCGCCGATGCCGCCAGCGAGATCACCGGCGTCTTGCCTTCGGCAGCCGCGTCGAGCATGGCGAGCGAATTCGGCGTAACGGTCGAACCGATGATCGCGTCGACGTGATCTTCGTCGATCAGCTTGCGCGTGTTCTGCACGGCTTTGCCGGTGTCCGATGCGTCGTCGAGAATGATGTACTGCACGGTCTTGCCGCCGATCTCTTTCGGCAGCAGCGCAATCGTGTTCTTTTCAGGAATCCCGAGCGAAGCAGCCGGCCCCGTCGTGGAAAGCGTGACGCCGATTTTCACCTGGGCGAATGCCGCGCCCGCGCCGCACATCAACGCCACGGCAATGCCGGTGCGTACCCATTGCTTTGTCTTTTTCATTGCAAGTCTCCGAACGCTTTGAAGCGCGTATCTGTAATCGGCTCAGGGCCGGGTGTCTGAATCTAGTTATAGGGTTCCGGCGTGCCAAGCATGGTTTTCCCTGCTCGGCGCGAATGCTTTTACCGCCTGGGGGTCACCTTCCTGCTGCGTACTACGACTGCAAACTGCTGCGATATCCTGCGAAACAAAACACTAACATGTTAGTAGTATTGCGTTCTGCGCGATCGACGGTCAATAGACCGTCACCCAAATGCGGGTTTGTCCTGAAGCCGCGGAACCACACTTTTTCACGCGATGCGGACAATAAAAAAGACGCGTCAACCGCACGCGTCTTTTTTAATGGGGATCCGTATCGCTTCGCCTTCGCTCAGTCGCCGGACAACTTCCACTTGCCGCCGACAATCTCCACCATGACGCGCGCCCGCTGGTCGAGACCGGAGTGGTCGTTCGCGCTCATGTTGAAGATGCCGTGCGACGCGGGCATGTCTCTGGTGTTTTCCAGCGCTGCACGCAGCGCCTCGCGGAACGCAGGCGTGCCCGGCTGGCCCTTCTTCAGCGCCAGCGGAATCGCGCGTCGCAGCAGCAGGCCCGCGTCCCATGCGTGGCCGCCGAAGGTGGACACCGAGCCGGCGCCGTAAGCGGTTTCATACGCATGCTTATAGGCGAGCGCGCTCTTTTTCACCGGATTCGAATCGGGCAGTTGATCGGCAACGAGCAACGGGCCGGCCGGCAAATATGTACCTTCGCAATCCTTGCCGCACACGCGCAGAAAGTCGTTATTGGCGACGCCGTGCGTCTGATAGTACTTGCCCTTGTAGCCGCGCTCCTTGAGCGTTTTCTGCGGCAGCGCGGCCGGCGTGCCCGCGCCCGCGATCAGCACCGCATCCGGGTTCTGCGACATGACTTTCAGCACCTGGCCGGTCACCGACGCGTCATTACGCGCGAAACGTTCGTTCGCGACGATCCTGATCTTCGCGAGATCCGCAGCCTTGCCGAATTCCTTGAACCAGCTCTCGCCGTAAGCGTCCGAGAAACCGATGAACGCGACCGTCTTCACGCCGTGATTCGACATATGCTGCGCGATCGCGGTGGCCATGAGAATGTCGTTCTGCGGCGTCTTGAAGACCCACGCGCGCTTCGCATCCATCGGCTCGACGATGCTCGCCGCAGCGGCCATCGAAATCATGGGCGTGGTAGTTTCGGCGGCGACGTCGATCATGGCCAGCGAGTTCGGCACCACGGTCGAGCCGATCAACGCATCCACGTGATCTTCGCTGGTGAGCTTGCGCGTGTTCTTGACGGCCTGAGTCGAATCGGTGGCGTCGTCGAGCACGATGTACTCGATTTTCTGGCCCGCTACTTCTTTAGGCAGCAGCGCAATCGTGTTCTTTTCCGGAATACCGAGCGACGCGGCAGGCCCCGTTGCCGAGACGGTCACGCCGATTTTCACGTCCGCGAATGCATGGCCGCTCCATGCCGCAGTCATTCCGGTGGCGACCAATGCCGCGCTGATCCAACGCAATGCCGACTTCATTCCGCTCCTCTGTCTACCCCGTTATTCATTCGAATCCAAATCTTTGGATTTAAATCCCGACCAAGCGGTCGGTGAATAGCGAGTTTAGCGGACGAAAGCCCCGCGCTGCAAGCGTTTTGCAGGGTTGTGCCGTGCGAAATAGAGACACGTTCGACGAATAAAAAAGGCGCACCGAATTAGCGCGGAATTCGAGTCGCCAATAACCGGAAGCACAAATAAAAAGCGCTGTTGGATATCAATCCAACAGCGCTTTCGTCTGGGCACTGAGTGCCTCATTGTCTCCTCGTTCTCCACCTGCAAAATTCGTGGTGCATCAGAACTGCATGAAGATTAAATGAGCACCCGCTCTACTACAACTAGCAATTACCCTAGTGGTGCACTGCGGCACTGAATTGGGGCACGTTTGCGCATCCTGGCCCGCCCCACCGGACGCCTCGACAAAGACACGCCCCGGCTTCACCGTATCAAGGACGCCACGCTATATCGGATACCGAAGCAATTGCGCATTTCACCGTGCGTCAGGCCCGCAGCGGCCGCACTCGCGCGATGATTTCGCCGACAATGCCGCGCCTGAACGCCAGCACGCACGCAATGAAAATGACGCCGGTCACGATGGTCACCGATTCCCCCAGCGAGCGGAACCACTCCACGCCCGTCGACGACGCGAGCGCCGCGCCGAAATCGCCGAGCCGGTCCTCCAGTGCGACGATCAACGCCGCGCCGAGCAACGGTCCGAACAGCGTGCCCATGCCACCGACGAGCGTCATCAGGATCACCAGACCCGACATGGTCCAGTACGCGTCGCTCAACGTTTCGAACCCTTGCACCAGCACCTTGAGCGAACCCGCGAGACCGGCGATCCCCGCCGACAGGATAAAGGCAAGCAGCTTGAAGCGATCCGTATCGTAGCCGAGCGACACCGCGCGCGGTTCGTTCTCCTTGATTGCCACCAGCACCTGTCCGAACGGCGAATGCACGATCCGCACGATCAGCAGGAACGCCAGCACCATCACGGCTAGCACGACGAAGTACAGCGCCGTATCGGACGAGAGATCCAGCACGCCAAACAGTTTGCCGCGGGGCACGCCTTGCAGACCGTCCTCACCATGCGTGAACGGCGCCTGCAGGAACACGAAGTAGACCATCTGCGCGAGCGCCAGCGTGACCATCGCGAAGTAGATGCCCTGGCGGCGAATCGCGAAGATGCCCACAATCAGCCCGAGCAAGGTGGCCGCCGCCGTGCCGGCCAGCACGCCGAGCTCCGGCGAGAAGCCGAGCGTCTGCATCGCGTAGCCCGTGACATAGCCGGCCGAGGCGAGAAACATGGCGTGGCCGAACGACAGCAATCCGGTATAGCCGATCAGCAGATTGAACGCCGCCGCGAACAGCGCAAAACACATCACCTTCATCACGAAGAGCGGATAGATGCCGAGCACGGGCACCGCGAGAAGCACGATCAGCAGCAGACCGTAGAGCACTTTTCTCTGCATCATTTTTCCTTGCCGAAGAGACCCGCCGGGCGCACCAGCAACACGAGCGCCATGATCACGAAGACGACGGTCGCCGACGCTTCCGGGTAAAACACGCGCGTCAGTCCCTCGATCACGCCGAGCATCAAGCCGGTAAGAATCGAGCCCATGATCGACCCCATGCCGCCGATCACGACCACCGCAAACACCGTGATGATCATCGGCTGCCCCATCAGCGGCGAGACCTGGATCACCGGCGCGGCGAGCACGCCCGCAAATGCCGCCAGCGCGACGCCGAAGCCGTAGGTGAGCGTGATCATCAGCGGCACGTTGATGCCGAACGCTTCGACGAGCTTCGGGTTTTCGGTGCCGGCGCGCAGATACGCGCCGAGACGCGTCTTCTCGATCACGAACCACGTCGCGAAGCACACCGCCAGCGAAGCCACCACGACCCACGCGCGATAGTTCGGCAGGAACATGAAGCCGAGATTGGTGGCGCCGGAAAGCGCCGACGGCACGTCGTACGGCTGGCCGGAGGAACCGTAGATGGAACGGAACACGCCCTCCACCACCAGCGTGAGCCCGAAGGTCAGCAAAAGCCCATATAGATGGTCGAGCTTGTAGAGCCAGCGCAGCATCGAGCGTTCGATCGCCATGCCGAACAGCCCGACGATCAGCGGCGCCAGCACGAGCATCACCCAGTACGGCAGGCCGAAATACGAAAAGCCCATCCACGCGAGCATGGCGCCCAGCATGAACAACGCGCCATGCGCGAAATTGATCACGTTGAGCAAGCCGAAGATCACCGCCAACCCGAGACTCAGAATTGCGTAGAACGAGCCGTTCACGAGCCCCAGCAACAGCTGGCTCAGCATCGCCGGTAGCGGAACGCCAAAGATTTCCATTGAAGCCCTAACCCATCACCAAGGTGAGATCGGTCACGCACGATCCGGCCGGCGCGCGATCAGCGGCAGCGACGCCAATCGCGCGCGGCATGTGAAACGGTTTGCCAGCGGTCTGTGTACCAACGCGGCACTATGTATCGCCCGCCAGTAGCAGGACAGCCGGCTGTCTGGTTACCAACCGGCGCTTATTTCCACAAGGCGCAGCGGGTTTCAGCCTTGGTCGTGAACGCCTGCTCGCCAGGGATCGTCGCGGTGATCTTGTAGTAGTCCCACGGCTCCTTGGATTCGGCCGGCGTCTTCACCTGCATCAGATACATGTCGTGGATCATGCTGCCGTCCTGACGGATGTAGCCCTTCGCGTAGAAGTCGTCGATCTTCGTCTTCTTCAGTTGCGCCATCACCTTGTCGGAGTCGGTCGAACCCACCGCCTTCACCGCATTCAGATAAGTGATGGTCGCCGAGTAGTCGGCCGCCTGCAGGCTCGACGGCATCTTCTTTGTCTTGTCGAAGTAGCGCTCCGCCCACTTGCGAGTCGTGGCGTCCTTGTTCCAGTACCAGCTGTCCGTCAGCACGAGACCCTGGGTGGTTTCGAGGCCCAGGCTATGGATATCGTCGATAAACACCAGCAGCGCGGCGAGCTTCATCGTCTTGGTGATGCCGAATTCCTTGGCCGCCTTGATCGAGTTGATCGTGTCGCCGCCCGCATTCGCGAGGCCGAGAATCTGCGCCTTCGACGCCTGCGCCTGCAGCAGGAACGACGAGAAGTCGGACGCCGACAGCGGATGGCGCACCGCGCCGAGTACCTGGCCGCCGTTCGCCTTCACCACGTCCGACGTGTTCTTCTCGAGCGCCTTGCCGAACGCATAGTCGGCCGTGAGGAAGTACCAGGTCTTGCCGCCCTGCTTCGTCACCGCCGAACCCGTGCCCTTGGCCAGCGCCGTGGTGTCATACGCGTAGTGGATCGTGTACGGCGTGCATTGCTCGTTGGTGAGCGTGTCGGCGCCCGCGCCGATGCTGATATACACCTTCTTCTTTTCGCCGGCCACGGTGTTCATCGACAAACCCGTTGCCGAGTTCGTGCCGCCGATCAGCATATCCACCCCGTCGCGATCGAACCACTCGCGTGCGCGCGAGGCCGCGATGTCTGCCTTGTTCTGGTGATCGGCGTAGACCACGGTGATCGGCTTGCCGTTCACCTTGCCGCCGAAGTCCGCCACTGCCATGCGGATCGCTTCGAGGCCGCCCTGGCCGTCGATATCCGCATACAGACCCGACATGTCGGTGATGAAGCCGATCTTCACCGAGTCGTCAGCCGCTTGCGCGCTGCCCATCGTCAAGGCGGCGCCGGCGGCGACCGCGAAACAAAGTGTGGCAAGCCGCGCGAGTGGGTTCTTTTTCATTCCTGTCTCCTGGTTTCTTCGCTTGTGGTTATCAGAGGCATTCAGGCGTTTTTTTATACGCCCAAAAGATCGTGCAGGATCGGCATCTTGGTTTCGAGCTCGCTCGCCCCGAAGTGCTCGACAATCGCGCCGTGCTCCATCACGTAGAAGCGATCGGCAAGCGGCGCGGCAAAGCGAAAATTCTGCTCGACCATCACCACGGTATAGCCGCGCGCCTTGAGCGTCATGATCATGCGTGCCAGTGCCTGAACGATGACAGGCGCGAGCCCTTCCGAGATTTCGTCGAGCAGCAGCAGGCTCGCACCGGTGCGCAGAATGCGCGCCACCGCGAGCATCTGCTGTTCGCCGCCCGAGAGCCGCGTACCCTGGCTCATGCGGCGTTCATGCAGATTCGGAAACATCGAATAAATCTCTTCGAGCGACATCATGTGCGCCTTGTCCCCGACGGGCGGCGGCAACAGCAGGTTTTCCTCGCATGAGAGACTCGAAAAAATGCCGCGCTCTTCCGGACAGTAACCAATGCCGCAATGCGCGATGCGATGCGTGGGCAGATCGATGGTTTCACGTCCGCCAATGCGGATCGAGCCGGTGCGCCGTCCGGTCAGGCCCATGATGGCGCGCAGCGTAGTGGTCCGCCCCGCGCCGTTGCGGCCCAGCAGCGTGACGACTTCGCCGCGGTTCACCGTCAGATCGACGCCATGCAGAATGTGGGACTCTCCGTACCACGCCTGCAATCCCTTGATGTCCAGCGCGGGAGCGGCGCCGTCCGTGCCGCTCACTTCGAGGCTTTCACGCTCGGCAATCGTATTCATGCGTGGGCTCCGGCGAGCGCCGCGTCCGCGCTGCCCATATAGGCTTGCATCACGAGCGGATTCTTCGACACCTCGGCGTAACTGCCTTCGGCGAGCACTTCGCCCCGTTGCAGCACGGTAATCGTGTCGGAGATGCCGGCGATCACATTCATGTTGTGCTCGACCATCAGGATCGTGCGGCCGCTCGATACTTTTTTGATCAGCGCCGTCACGCGATCGACGTCTTCATGGCCCATGCCTTGCGTCGGCTCGTCGAGCAGCATGAGTTCCGGCTCCATCGCGAGCGTAGTGGCGATTTCCAGCGCGCGCTTGCGGCCGTAGGAAAGCTCGACCGTCAATACATCGGCGAAATCGGTCAAACCGACCTGCGTGAGCAGATCCATTGCACGATCATCGAGTTGGCGCAGCGTGCGCTCGCTCTTCCAGAAATGGAATGCCGTGCCCAGTTGCCGCTGCAGGCCGATGCGCACATTTTGCAATGCCGTCAGATGCGGAAAGACAGCGGAAATCTGGAACGAGCGGATGATGCCGCGCCGTGCGATCTGCGCGGGCCGCTCGCCCGTGATGTCGATACCGTTGAAAACGATCTGACCCGCAGTGGGTTCGAGAAATTTGGTGAGCAGATTGAAGCAGGTGGTCTTGCCTGCCCCATTAGGGCCGATCAGCGCATGGATCGAGCCACGGCGCACGCGCAGGTTCACACCGTTCACGGCGATAAAGCCTTTGAACTCACGGGTGAGGCCGCGCGTTTCGAGAATCGTATCGCCGAGAATCATGTTCCCTTCCATACGGAGTAAGGCGAAGCATTACGATCTTCCGCGCGAACCGCCGCGCGACTTTTTTTGACGGCGGCACCCCGTGCACGCTCGTTGGCGTGCTGCACCAATGCGGACGGTAATCCTTGGGGCGGCACGCAGCATGGCTGCCATTGTCGCGCCAATGATGCAGCGCATTCATTGGGATTTGCACTTAGTGGATGATGCCCGTCCCGAACATGGCCGTGCGCACGAGATGCCCGCCGTGCAGGGCGGGCGTCTATCTCATGCGCGTCGCATGTCAATTGTCACACTGCGAATACGGAAGGCGCTGGGTTGGTTTGCGCCACGGAACCGCCGGCCACGCGCGCACGGCGATCCTCGCGGATCATGTCGCTGGCGCGCTCCGCGATCATCAGCGTGGGCGAATTGGTGTTGCCCGAGGTGATGGTCGGCATGACAGATGCATCGACCACGCGCAGTCCGTCAACACCGATAACCCGTAGCCGGTTGTCGACCACCGCGCCTGGATCGTCGGTCGTACCCATGCGGCAGGTGCCGACCGGATGGAAGATGGTCGTGCCGACCGCGCCGGCAGCCTGCTGCAACTCTTCTTCGGTCTGGTACTGGATGCCCGGCAAGATCTCTTGCGGACGATAGCGTGCAAGCGCCGGCGCCGCGGCAATGCGACGCGTGAGACGCAGTGCGTTGGCGGCAACGTGCCGATCGTAATCGGTGGAGAGATAGTTCGGTGCGATCAACGGCGGCGCTGAAGCATCGGCCGATTCGATGTGAATGCTGCCGCGCGAAGTGGGCCGCAACTGGCACACCGACGCGGTGAACGCATTGAACCGATGCAGTGGTTCGCCGAAACGATCGAGCGAAAGCGGCTGGACGTGATATTCGAGGTCGGGCCGCGTGAGCGAGCGATCATTCGGATCGGACCTGGCAAACGCGCCGAGTTGCGACGGCGACATCGACATGGGGCCGCTTCGGAACAGCGCGTACTGCAGGCCGATCATCAGCTTGCCCCACCAATGCGCGGACGCGGTGTTGAGCGTGCGTACGCCGTCGACTTTGTAGGCCATGCGCAATTGCAAATGGTCCTGCAGGTTTTCTCCGACGCCACGCAGATCGTTGACGACCTCGATGCCCAGGTTCTGCAGACGCGCGCCATTGCCGATGCCGGACAGTTCGAGCAATTGCGGCGAGTTGACAGCTCCTGAGCTCAGGATCACTTCACAGCGAGCTTTGGCCAGATAGTCCGTATTGTCGCCGCGATATTCGACGCCCGTGCAACGGCGTCCTTCGAATACCACGCGCTGCGTGTGCGCGCCGGTGATGACCGTGAGATTCGGCCGCTTGAGTGCGGGACGCAAAAATGCCTTCGATGCATTCCAGCGAATGCCGCGTTTCTGATTGACGTCGAAGTAGCCGACGCCGGTATTGTCGCCGCGGTTGAAGTCGTCGGTGGCGGGAATACCGGCCTCTTGCGCGGCGCGCGAAAACTCTTCGAGAATTTTCCATTTCAACCGCTGTTTCTCGACGCGCCACGGCCCGCCCGCGCCATGCGATTCGCTCGCGCCGGCGTAATGATCTTCGCTACGCCTGAAGACCGGCAGCACCGAGTTCCAGGACCAGGATGAGTCGTTGGTGACGCGCGCCCATTCATCGTAGTCTTCGCGCTGACCACGCATGTAGATCATGCCGTTGATGGACGAACTACCGCCTAATACGCGTCCGCGTGGATACGAAAGCGCGCGGCCATTGAGCCCGGGTTCGGACTGTGTTTTGTAAAGCCAGTCCGTACGCGGATTGCCGATGCAATAGAGGTAGCCGACCGGCACGTGAATCCAGTGGTAATCGTCCTTGCCGCCTGCCTCGAGCAGCAACACCTGCACGTCCGGATCTTCGGTCAGGCGATTGGCCAGCACACAGCCCGCCGTCCCCGCGCCCACGATGATGTAGTCGAACTCGCCTTCGAGCCGCCGGGCAGTCTCGGGCGTCGTGTCGGTATAGCTCATTGTTCAGTCTCCTAAGCTTTTTTTGGCGATCGGTTGCATGGTCGCCATGCAACCGCGCCGTTAGGCTCTGATTGTTTTTTGCCTTCTTTCCGCGGGTTCGTCGTCTGTTCCGCTACTACGTCACGCTACTTGGCCACCGGCATGGTGAACTCGGCACCCTTGGCGATGCTGTCCGGCCAGCGCTGCATGATGCTCTTGTAGCGGGTGTAGAACCGCACGCCCTCTTCACCATACGCATGATGGTCGCCGAAGAGGGACTTTTTCCAGCCGCCAAACGAATGCCACGCCATCGGCACGGGAATCGGTACGTTAATGCCTACCATGCCGATCTGGATCTGTCGCGAGAATGCGCGAGCGATGCCGCCATCGGACGTGAACAGCGACACGCCGTTGGCAAACTCATTCGCGTTGATGAGTTCCACCGCCGAAGCAAAATCCGGCACACGCACCACACAGAGCACAGGTCCGAAAATCTCCTCGCGATAAATCTTCATGTCGGTCGAGACATTGTCGAACAACGTGCCGCCGAGAAAGAAACCCTTCTCGTGGCCGCTGACCTGATGGCCTCGTCCATCGACAACCAGCTTCGCGCCCGCCGCAACGCCGGAATCGATATAGCCCACCACTTTCTCGCGATGCACCGCCGTGACCAACGGTCCCATCTCGGCATCCGACTCCATGCCGTTGAGAATCTTCAGGCTCTTCACGCGCGGTGTGAGCCGCTCGACCAGGTCATCGGCGATATGTCCGACGGCGACGGCCACCGAAATCGCCATGCAGCGCTCGCCCGCCGAGCCGTAGGCCGCGCCGATCAACGCGTCGACCGCCTGATCGAGATCCGCGTCGGGCATCACCACCAGATGATTCTTCGCTCCGCCCAAAGCCTGCACACGCTTGCCGTGCTTCGTGCCTTCCGTGTAGATGTATTCGGCGATGGGCGTCGAACCGACAAACGACAATGCGCTGACGTCCGGATGCACGAGCAGCGCATCGACCGCGACCTTGTCGCCGTGCACGACGTTGAAGACGCCATCCGGTAAACCGGCCTCCTTCAACAATTCGGCAAGCCGGCTCGAACAGGACGGATCACGCTCCGACGGTTTCAGCACGAATGTGTTGCCGCACGCAATCGCGACGGGGAACATCCAGCACGGCACCATCATCGGAAAATTGAAGGGCGTAATGCCGGCCACCACACCGAGCGGCTGACGCAGATTCCAGTTGTCGATGCCGCCGCCGATCTGATCGGTGAAGTCGGTCTTCAACAGATTCGGAATGCCGCATGCGAATTCGACGATTTCGATGCCGCGCATCACTTCGCCCTTCGCGTCCGAAAACACCTTGCCGTGCTCACGCGTGATCAGTTCCGCGAGTTCGTCGTGGTGACGGTCGAGCAGTTCCTTGAACCTGAACAGGACACGCGCCCGCTTGATCGGCGCGGTTTCGCTCCATGCGGCAAACGCGTCTTTGGCCGCGGCGACGGCTGCATCCACTTCCGCGACGCTCGCGAGCGGCACGCGTGCGCTCACGCTGCCTTGCGCAGGATTGAAGACGTCGCCGAAGCGCCCGCTCGTGCCTTCGACGGTCTTGCCGTTGATGAAATGTGTCAGCGCACTTGCGCTCTTCGTGCTGCGCACGGCTTCGTCCTGATATGTCTCGCTCATGTTGTCCTCTTTCCTGAGAAGTCTTCCGCCCCTGCGCCCACGGCTCGATCAAGGCGTGCTGAAGGTGAAGCGTACGGCGCTTCCGGTCGACAAATCCAATGAGTAATGCTCAACTGCATCATAAGGCGCGCTAATATCAGGGCATGGATCTGACTCTGCTCCGGGCGTTCGTCACCGTGGCACGCGAGGGCAACCTCACGCGTGCCGCAGTGCAGCTTCACCTGACCCAACCCGCCGTCAGCCTGCAAATCAAGCATTTGCAGGAGACGCTCGGCGTGACGCTGTTCACGCGGACTTCGCACGGGCTCTCGCTCACGCGCGACGGCCAGGCGCTGCTGCCGCACGCCGAGCGCGCGCTCGGCGCGGCGAGCGACGTGCAGCGGGCCGCGCAATCGCTGCGCCACGAAGTGCGCGGACGATTGCGGATCGGCACGATCCTCGACCCGGCGTTTCTGCGCCTCGGCGGTTTTCTGAAGCAACTGGTGGAAACCTGGCCGCGCATCGAAACGGCCTTGCGTCATGGCATGTCGGGCTGGGTGCTGGATCAGGTTCGCGCGGGTGAACTGGATGTCGGCTACTACATCGGCCTGCCGTCCGAAGACGAACCGCGCGAGGGCCCCGCGTTTCATGCCGTCACGCTCACTCAGTTCCAGTATCGCGTGCTGGCGCCGGCCGGCTGGAAAGACCGCGTCAAAGGCGCGCGCGACTGGCGTTCGCTCGCCGCCCTGCCGTGGATCTGGACACCGCCCGCGTCGGCGCATAACCGCTTGTTGTCGCGCTGCTTCGACGAGGCCGGGGTCAAGCCCATCAAGGTGGCGGAAGTGGATCAGGAGCCGTCGATGCTCGACCTGGTGAAGTCCGGCGTGGGTCTCACGCTCGCACGCGACGCCACTGCGATCGCCGAAGCGCATGCGCACGCGCTGACCATCGTGGAAGGCGTGACGGTGCCGACCCAGCTCAGCTTCGTCACGCTCGCGCAGCGCAAGGAGGAACCGGCGATTGCGGCGGCGCTGAAGCTGATCGAGCAGCAATGGGCGACTTGAACGGTACGCGAACGGCTGCCGGGTGAAGCGCGACATGCCGTCTGGGCGCTAAAGACCGCCAGGCGAGCGATATGAGCCGTTCTCATGATGGCCGCAAACCGCTGCGGTCCTCCTCGCTGTCTCCTTGCGCAGCGCCTTCGCTGGCTCCCGTCTATGAGCACGATCGCCCACCGCGTCCATCTACCCCGCATCTGAAACCACACCGTCACGCAGTTTTTGTTAGATTGAGGGTTCGCGCTCATGCGCCGGCCCCGCATCGTTTTCCATTCCGCTTGACTTTGTCCTTCCCGGCAGCTTCGCCCCGGCAACACCGGAAGTCGCCGACCACTCCATCCTTCGACAGGAGCCTGACATGGCACGCAACATTGAAATCAAAGCCCGCGCCCAGCATTTCGAGCAACTCCGCGAACGCGCGGCGCAGCTCGCGCCGGACGCTCCGCTGATCTTCCGCCAACAGGACTTTTTCTACGACGTGCCGCGTGGCCGCCTGAAGCTGCGCCAGTTCGACGACGGCACGCCGGCTGAACTGATCTTCTACCAGCGCGACGACCGCGACGGCCCGAAGGCCTCCTATTACACGCGCAGCCCGGTGACCAACCCGGAAGCCATGCACGCGCTGCTTGCCACCGCGCTGACCACGCGCGGCATCGTCACCAAGGAACGGCATGTGTATCTGACCGGGCGCACGCGAATCCATCTGGACCGGGTGGACGGTTTGGGCGACTTCGTCGAACTCGAAGTCGTGCTTGCCCAGGACGACGACGAAGAAGGCGGCCACGCCGAAGCACATGCCATGTTCGCCACGCTCGGCGTACCGGAATCGGATCTGGTGGCGGTGGCCTACGTCGATCTGCTGAGCCCGGACAGCGAGCCGAAGCAAGCGGCGTAGAACCAGGGCGCGATGCGCCGCGGGGCGGACTCCGCGCGAGCGGCGCCGCCCTCATGCCGCCACATCAAGCGGCGGCTGTACCCGGCGACAGATGACCGAGCGGCAATGGTCCGTTGCGCTTGAAGGTAGTGAGCACGATATTCGAGCGCACGCTATCGACGCCCGGCACACGCATCAGCTTCTTCATCACGAACGTCGACAGATAATTCAGATCGGGCGCGACGATGCGCAACAGATAGTCGGCGTCGCCCACCACGGCATGACATTCGAGCACTTCAGGCAGCACGTCGATCTGTTGCTGGAATTGCTCGATGATCGAGTCGCCGTGGTGCTTCAATTTCAGACTGGTGAACGCGGTCACGCCGAGCCCGAGCTTTTCCGGCCGCAACACGACGCGATAGCCGTCCACCACGCCCATCTGTTCCAGACGCTGCAAGCGCCGTCCAATCTGCGACGGTGACAGCGGCACCTGCTCGGCCAGTTGCTGATGGGTTGCCCGGCCGAAGCGCTGAAGCACCTCCAGTAGCGCAAGATCGAAGTGATCCAGTTCTAACATGTCGAATATCCGCATTGAATAGCCATTTGATGCACGATTATTGCATAACTGAGCGACGGAACGCTGTCTTTGCGCCCTTTCCGCATACGCACCGCTCTACACTTGCATCACCGATTCACCTGCCGTCGCCGTCGAGCGCTGCATCATGTCCATCGCCAATACCGCCAAACTGAAAGAGCAATTCGACGCCGGACTCGAAACCCGCGCCGATTTCACCATCGACCAACCGACCGAACGCTACGGCGCGGTCGACCACGCGGTATGGCAACAGCTTTACGCGCGCCAGACGGCGCTGCTCAAAGGGCGCGTCTGTGACGAGTTTCTCGCGGGTGTCGAATGCATCGGCATGCCGGCCGACCGCGTACCCACTTTCGACGAAATCAATGCGAAGCTCACGCCCGCCACCGGCTGGCAGATAGTCGCCGTGCCCGGCCTCGTGCCGGACCAGGTGTTCTTCGAGCATCTGGCGAATCGCCGTTTTCCCGTGACCTGGTGGATGCGCCGGCCGGATCAACTCGATTATTTGCAGGAGCCGGATTGTTTTCACGATCTGTTCGGCCACGTGCCGCTGCTGATCAACCCGGTTTTCGCCGACTACATGCACGCGTATGGCCGCGCCGCGCTCGCCGCCAACGACGCCGGCGCGCTGCCGCTGCTCGCGCGGCTCTACTGGTACACGGTGGAGTTCGGCCTGATCCGCGACACGGCAAGTCCGAACGGCGTGAGGATCTATGGCGCGGGAATCGTGTCGAGCAAGGGGGAAACGCTCTACAGCCAGCAAAGCGCCGCGCCGAACCGCCTTGGCTTCGACCTCGAACGCGTGATGCGCACCCGCTACCGCATCGACACGTTCCAGAAGACCTACTTCGTGATCGACGACTTCGCGCAACTGTTCAACGTGGCGCAAACCGATTTCGCGCCGCTGCTGGCAAGGCTGGCAGCCGAACCGGCGTTCGCGGCCGGCGACGTCCTCGAACACGATCGCGTCATGACACGCGGGTCGCGCGAAGGCTGGCTGGCAAACGGCGATATCTGACAGGCGACGCCGGGCAGGTCGGCAGCGGGCGGGCTGCATCCGTGAAAAAATAGCGGATGCGCACGCCCACTGGCGTGCCCGTCCAGATCCAACGAGGTAGCACCATGATTCATAAACTGACTTCAGAAGAACGCGCCACCCAGATCGCCGCGCTGCACGGCTGGCAAGCCGCGACGGGCCGCGACGCAATCCAGCGCCAGTTCAAATTCGCCGACTTCAACGAGGCCTTCGGCTTCATGACGCGCGTCGCAATCAAGGCGCAGGAAATGGATCACCATCCGGAATGGTTCAACGTGTACGACAAGGTGGAAATCACGCTTTCCACGCATGAGGCCAACGGCGTGACCGAGCGGGACATCAGACTGGCCGCGTTTATTGACAGTATTACGGCGTAATACAGACGGCCAGATGCATTTCAGGCGTGTTTATGGCCGAACATCGAATAATCGGGCTGCCGTGAAAGGGCATTGCAGGTAATCCCCTGTGCAAACCTTCAGTTCTACAGGCTATTCTTAAGGTGCACGTAAGAATCCCACGCGAGCTTCGCAACCGCATCCAAACGATCCGGTGATAGCGTGTGCTGACGCTGTACAATCATCAGCGCATACGGCTTGGAGAGCGCGCTTGCCTCCTTGCACAGAACGAGTTCGTCGCCGCTCGAAGGTGAGCGGGCGCGCCAGAAGTTGATTGCGGCTTCCAGTTCGTGAATGCTTATCTCGGACATGACTTCGTGATCGCTCTCAAGAAAACGCCGGGCCTTCTCAAAGTTTTCTTGCCCTTTCGGGGGATTGGCGCGATGCGACAGGTCTGGGGGCGCTGAGTAGGCGCTTCGAGGCCGCTCGATGCCTGCTTCGTGGCCGCTTCGTGTCAGTTCGGTACGGCCGCGCCGCACGCTGCCTGTGCAGCAGGCGCCCCGGCGAACCGCTTGCCCAAACGCCTAACCCATTGTACTTGAGCGAAATCCATGCGACTCCTTCTGATCGAAGATGACCGCCCCATCGCACGCGGCATCCAAAGCAGTCTCGAACAAGCCGGCTTCACCGTCGACATGGTCCATGACGGCATTTTCGCCGAACAGGCCCTGACGCAAAATCGCCACGAACTGGTGATCCTCGATCTGGGCCTGCCCGGCATCGACGGCATGACGCTGCTCTCGCGCTTTCGTCAGAGCAATCGTCACACGCCGGTGATCATCCTCACCGCGCGCGACGAGCTGAACGACCGCGTGCAAGGTCTGAATTCCGGCGCCGACGACTACATGCTGAAGCCGTTCGAACCCACCGAACTCGAAGCGCGCATTCGCGCGGTGATGCGCCGCAGCGGTCCGCACGGCGACATGCCGCGTCCGGAAGTGTCGCTGGGCGGTGTGCGCCTGTCGGGCGTCGATCGCCGCATTTTCAACGACGACAAGCCGCTCGAGCTCTCGCCGCGTGAATTCGCGGTGCTCGAAATGCTGCTGCTGCGTCATGGCCGCGTGGTCAGCAAGGCGCAACTGCAAGACCATCTGACGCATTTCGGCGGCGATCTCGGCGACACCGCGATCGAAGTCTACGTGCACCGGGTCCGTAAAAAGCTGGAAAGCTGCCGTGTCGAGATCGTCACGGTGCGTGGCTTCGGTTACCTGTTGCAGGAAATCCGCCAGGCCGCATAATCGTCATGAAGGCTGCGAGTCCCATCGCGGCTTGACGGCGCCGGGCCGGCGCCGCGCACTCGTTGCGCAAGTCGCCGGCATCCGGCGAAACTTTGCGGTGCTTGCGCCGTTGCCCTTCGGTGCTTGCGCCGTGGCCCTTTTCCCGCGCGTTCGATCATGCCCCAGCCGGCCGCCAATAGTCTGCGCCGCACGCTGCTGCGGCGCCTCGCCGCTCCCCTTTCGCTGCTCGCGCTGATGAGCGGCCTGATCGCTTACTGGCTAGCGTGGCAGTACACGCAGCACGTGGTCGACCGTTCGCTCGCCGATCTCGCCACCGCGATCTCCAAACAGATCCAGATTGCCGGTCCGAACGCCAAAGTCACCGTGCCGCCGCTCGCGCAAGCCATGTTCTCGGATCCTGTGGAGCACCTCGTCTACCGGATCAGCAACGGCGAAACCGAAATTGCCGGCGACCACAATCTTCCGCTGCAAGGCACGAGCGTGCGGCGCATGCATTACGCGTACGTATTCGAAACGCAGCATCAAGGCGTGACGGTGCGCGTGGCGCAGGTGCGGGTCGATCAGCCGACCGGAAATCCGATCGTCGTCGAGGTGGGCCAGCCGGTACACCACCGGTTTCGTATCGCCGCCGAGTTTCTGGTCGCGATCATGATGCCGCTGCTGTTGCTGCTGCTGGCGGGCTGGGTGATCGTGTGGCGCGTGGTCAATCAGCAGCTCAATCCGCTGACCGATCTCGCGGACTCGCTGAACCGGCAAACCCACACGTCGCTCGAACCGGTCGATGAAACCTACGTACCGGTCGAAATCCGGCCGCTGACCGGCGCGCTGAACGCATTGCTCGGCCGTCTGAAAACGGCGCTCGACGGCCAGCGCAAATTTATCGCCGACGCCGCGCACCAGCTGCGCACGCCGCTCACCGCTGTCAAGCTGCATGCGGAACAGGCGGCCGTTGCACGCGACCCGCAGCAAACGCTGGCCGCGGTGCGTGAGCTACGCGCCGCAGCCGACCGAGCCGTGCGGCTGTCGAATCAACTGCTTTCGCTCGCGCGCGCCGAGCCGGGAGAACAGGCGGCTCGCTTCGTCAACGTCGACATGGCCGCGCTTGCGTTCGATACCGGTGCGGAATGGGTGCCGCGTGCATTGACGTTCCACGTCGACCTCGGTTTCCAGCGTCTGGATGATCCGAGCAACGGCCATCCTTTGATGGCGCGCGGCAATCCCGTGCTGCTGCACGAAGTGATCGCCAATCTGCTGGATAACGCGCTGAAGTATGTGCCGCCGTCGCGCTTCGATGGCGGCCGCATTACGGTGACGGTGTCGCAAACGGTGATCGACGAAATCCGCATGGCGGAGATCGTCGTTGAAGATAACGGGCCGGGCGTACCGCACAATCAGCAGGCCGATCTCTTCAAACGGTTTTTCCGCGGCGACGGCCAGAGCGATGCGGGCGTGGATAGCGGCGCCGGTCTCGGCCTCGCGATCGTTCACGACATCATGGTGCTGCATCACGGCAGCGTGCACTACGAAGACGCACCGGAAGGCGGCGCACGTTTCATCGTGCGGATTCCGCTCGTGCCGATCAGTGTGCTGACCGCGGTAGAACCCGAACCACGGCGGCCGGTAAAAAAATCGGCGCACTCGGCGCCGATGGATATCTGACGGTGCAGATAATCGACGGGCTGCCTCGCGCGTTCACCAACGCGATCGACGCAGGCAGCCCGCATCTCATTTCTTCTTCGCTTTCTTCACCGTCGTCCCGGCCTTTTTCGCCGACTTCCCGGACTTGCCCGCGCTCTTCTCTTTCTCCGGCGGCGCCAGCATCGTGCCGCGGCACTTGCGCGCGCCGCAACGGCATTCATATTCCTTCTTGAGCTTCTTGGTCTGACGCGCGTCGATCACGAGGCCGTAGTCGTAAAAGACTTCCTCACCCTCGGCGATATCGCGCAACGCGTGCACGTACACGTGACCGTCGATCTCTTCGGCTTCACAGTTCGGCGCGCAGGAATGGTTGATCCAGCGCGCGCTATTGCCGTTCACTTTGCCGTCGATCACCTTGCCGCTGTCGAGCGCGAAATAGAACGTGTGATTCGGTTCCGCCGGATTGTGCGGATGACGGCGCAACGCTTCTTTCCAAGAGATCCGCTCGCCCTTGTATTCGATCAGCCGCTCGCCGGCCGCAATCGGTTCGAGGGCAAACACGCCTTTGCCGTGCACACCCGAACGGCGCACGGCGATCCTGCGTGAACTCATTGAATGAATCCTTGTGAAGAACTTTGGGGTGAAGATCGGCAGCCGCCAGAAATGCCCGCGTCTGACGCGCCGCTTTTTCTGACGCGCATAGCAAACGCGGCGCCTTGCGAGCGCCGCGTCGACCTGCGACGCTCATGCGCCACAACCGGCATCGTACACGCTCAAGACGGCTTCGTTCAACCGTCAAAAAGACGCGCACCCAGCATGGGCTGCCAATTTCACCGTTGTCCGAACGAAATGTCGCCGAACAGTGCCTTTTGCTCGCGCGGCTGCGAGCGCCAGTACTGCGGCGGTGCTTCGACCGTCGCGCCAAGTTGCGCCGCGGCATGCCACGGCCAACGCGGGTTGTATAGCAACGCGCGGGCCAACGCGATCAGATCGGCGTCGCCGGCTTCGATCAGTTGCTCGGCGTGCAACGGGTCCGTGATCAGGCCCACGCCGATGGTAGTGAGGCCTGTGGCCTGTTTGACCGCCTTCGCGAACGGGATCTGATAACCCGGTTCAAGCGGAATCTTCTGCAATGGCGAGACGCCGCCCGACGACACGTCGATCCAGTCGCAGCCGCGCTTTTTCAACTCCTGCGCGAACGCGATCGTATCTGCGAGCGTCCAGCCGCCTTCGACCCAGTCGGTTGCCGACACACGTACGCCGACGGGTTTGTCGGCGGGAAATGCGGCACGCACGATATCGAAGATTTCAAGCGGAAAGCGCATGCGGTTTTCGAGCGAGCCGCCGTATTCGTCGTCGCGTTGATTGGCGATCGGCGAGAGGAACTGATGCAGCAGATAGCCGTGTGCCGCGTGCACTTCCAGTCCGTCGATGCCGAGCCGTGCGGCACGCCGCGCCGACGCCGCGAATGCTTCGCGGATCCGGTTCAACGCAGGTAGGTCCAGCGCCAAGGGCGGCTCTTCGCCCGCTTTATGCGGCAACGCGGACGGTGCGTGCGGCAGCCACCCGCCTTGCGATACCGGAATCAGTTGGCCGCCTTCCCAAGGCACGTGGCTCGACGCCTTGCGCCCGGCGTGCGACAACTGCATCGTGACCTTGATGTGCGAATGCTTGCGGATAGCGGCGAGCACAGGCTTGAGCGCGGCTTCGGTGACGTCGTCCCACAGGCCGAGATCGCCGGGGGTGATACGTCCGTCCGGCTCGACTGCGGTTGCCTCGATGCACAGCATACCGGCACCGGATAACGCCATGCTACCGAGATGGATCATGTGCCACGCCGTTGCCTCACCGCGATCCGCGGAATACTGGCACATGGGCGACACGACGATACGATTGGGAAGTGTCACGCTACGCAGCGTGAGCGGAGAAAAAAGCGCGCTCATGGATCAGGCCCAGTAAAAACCCAAGAGCGATCGAGCATAGCACCGCAAATAATTTACTGCTGGCACGCGCCTTCAGGCTTTCGCCTCGACCTGATCGAGCCATTCGCCGAACATCCGGCGCGCGGCGGCTTCGAGCGCGGGACCGAATTGCGCGGTCTCGGACCGCAATTGGCGCGCGTCGATACCGTGGCCCGCAAGCTCACCGGCGTTGCCGATCAGCCAGGGTTCGAAGCGGTCGGTGCGGATCTCCGGATGACACTGCAGCCCCAGCACATGGCCGCCCCAGGCGAACGCCTGGTTTTCGCATGCCGGCGTCGACGCAAGACGCGTGGCGTTGTCAGGCAGATCGAAGGTATCGCCGTGCCAGTGCAGCATGGAGGTCTGCGAGCCGTCCAGATGGCGCACCGGCGAAGCGCGGCCGGCGTCGGTCAGCGTGAGGGGTGTCCAACCGAGTTCAGTGCGACCAGCGGGATAGACGCGGGCACCGAGCGCGCGCGCAATCAACTGGGCGCCAAGACAGATGCCGAGTGTCGGCAAACCGGCCGCGATGCGCTTCTCGATCATGGAGAGCAACGGCACGAGCGTCGGGTAAAGCGCGTCGTCGGTTGCGTTGATCGGGCCGCCCAATACCACCATCAACGATGCGGCGACGGGGTTCGGCGCCTCGATGCGGGCAAAGCCGACATCGAGATAACGGACCGGGCGCCCGCGCTCGCCGAGCACCAGCTCAAGACTGCCCAGATCCTCGAAGTGCACGTGGCGAATGGCCAGAACTTCGTGATTCATCGGCCTGTCCCACCTTCACGTTGACTAAAGACTTGCCGCCATGCGGCGCCGACCGGCTCACTGGCGGCATGTGCCGCCCGCCGGAGCCGGCCTGGCAGTGTAGCGGATTGTCCCGGAAGAAACCGCCTTATTGGGCGAAGATCTTCCAGGTCTTCTTCTGGGTGGCAACGTCGGCAGTCTCATACACCGAGCAATCCAGGCGCAGGTCCGTATCCGACATCTTCAGATCGAGCAACGCGCAATGATGCGGGGTCTTCTTCGGGTTCTTGCTCGGCTCGAAGTGCGTGCAGCTCAGACACATGCGGTGCGGCGGAATCGTGCCTTGCGCTTCCAGCTGATGAACGGTCTTGAGCAGCGTGCGATAGAACACGGACTGTTCCTCGTCACGCAACGTGCCGACCGCTTTGGCCAGAAAGTCCGGCCACTGCGCAGCGCGCTTTGCAGCCGTGCGGCCGCGTGCCGTCAGGCGGACCGCGAGGGCGCGGCCGTCATCGAGGGCACGGCGCTTTTCGACCAGACCTTTGGTCTCGAGCGTGCTGACTGCGTCACTGGTCGTCGCGGCGGTAAGGGCCGTTTCACGGGCAATTTCGCCGAGACGCATCGGGCCTTTGCGCTGCATCAACAAAACCAGAATTTCGCCTTGAGTCGGTGTCAGGCCAGCGCCTTCCGCCCATTCCCAAGCCTGGCTTCGCATTGCCGTGCTCAATCGCAATAGGCTGTGGGTCACCCGCCCGGTCGCCTGTTCTCCGTATACGCCTTCGCTCATAATCTTCGATTGGTTTATTTACAGCTTTCGTACGATGCCGGCGAACCGTTCGCCGACCGCGCCCGTAGCCTGTGTGGGGTAGCCTCGCCCAACCGCGGACAAGACGGTTTTCAACTATCTCAAAAATTTACCGCCTTGCAAGGCAAAGCAGCGAAAACGACATTCTATGCGAGAGCGGCGAATCGTACAGCTAACTTATCCAAAGCAAGCTGTGGATAACCCGGGGAAAACGCAGGGACAGCCTGTGTGCCGATTCTTGATAAGCGGCGAAGCCGGCTTGGCCGGCCCGAAGTTGTCCTCGTATACCGGCCTCGACGCACCCTCGATCAGCCTGGTTATGGTTTACGCAGCGCATTGACTTTGCAGGGAATTATTCAGTTGTCCACAGGCCGGGGCAATGCTTGTTAACTACTACTACGTCTGTATACGTCAACTTTATAAAAACCTTGGACATGCCGAGCTGGAAATTAATTTATTGAAAAAAACCCGCTCGAGGCGGGCTTTCTTACGATTTGCCGTGAGCAACCCTGTTTCCGGCTAGGCGCGCCACTCCAGACATTGTTGCCTGACGGCTTCATGCAAGGACTTTTCCCGTTCGACGACGCCGCGCAGCCACGTCGCGTCATTGACCTGACTGCGCGCAATCGCGCCGATTTCGGCCAGCGCATTGCCCGAACCCAACGCTTCGGCGTGCGGAGCGATCCGGTCCAGCGTTTCGAGAATGTCTTCGGAAATCGTCTTGCGTTCGCCCGTCTGCGGATTGATGCAGGTGCCGGCAAGACCAAACCGGCATGCTTCAAAACGATTGAAGGTGTAGACGAGGTAGTCGTCTTCCTTCGGCGTGATCGGTTTGTCGAGCAGCAGATGCCGGGCAAGCGTCTGGATGTAGCAGGCAATCGCCGCCGCACGATCCACCGACAACGGCGTGTCCATGACGCGCACTTCGATCGTGCCGAAACCGGGCTTCGGCCGGATGTCCCAGTAAAAATCCTTCATGCTGTTGACCACGCCGGTGTGGACCATCTTCGAGAAATATTCCTCGAAACTGTCCCACGTCAACACGAACGGCGCGCGGCCCGACAGCGGAAACGCGAACACGGAATTCAGTCGTGCCGAATGAAAACCGGTATCGACACCCTGCACGAACGGCGACGATGCCGACAACGCGATGAAGTGCGGAATGAAGCGCGACATGGAATGCAGCAGATAGAGCGCGCTGTTCGGATCCGGGCAGCCGATATGCACGTGCTGGCCGAACACCGTAAATTGCTTGGCGAGATAGCCGTACAACTCGGAGAGATACTGAAAGCGCGGCGTATCGACGATCTGCCGCTCGCTCCATTGCTGGAACGCATGCGTGCCGCCGCCGCACAGTCCGACGTTCAGGTGATCCGCCGCTGAAACCAGCGTATCGCGAATCTTGCGCAAATCGGCAACGGCCTGCTCATGCGTCGTGCAGATGCCGGTCGACAGCTCGATCATGCTTTCGGTGATTTCCGGCGTGATGTTGCCGGGGATCTTTTCGTCCTTGATGAGGCGCAGCAGATCCGAGCCGGCTTTGGTCAGATCATAGTCGTGCGTGTTGACGATCTGCATCTCGAGTTCGACACCGAATGTGAACGGTTTCGAATCGATGAAGGGTTCGAGTGACATGGCGTCCCCTGGGTCAGTTCGGCCGGGCGTGGGTCCGTGTGCAGGTCACATGCCCGGCCGTTTTTGAATCGAATATAGGTTGGATAAAGCGTCTCAAGTATCGAGCCTCGGGTCTCGGGCTCCGCGTTTCAGTCAGCGCACTGCGCTGACCGGCTCGCGCTTACTCTTCGCGCCGTTCGGCCACCATCGCGAGACTGCGATAGACGAGCCACGGCCCGAGAATCTGCAGCACGAAAATCGAGCACATCACGATAGCCCGCAGTTGCGGATCGAAGTTCGGATACAGGTTGTAGGTATCGTCGACCAGCAGATACGCGAGCGCCGACATGGGCGACAGCGACAAACCGAGCGCCATGCCCTGCTTCCAGTTCAAACCGCTTGGCTTGGCAAACGCCAGCACGCCGACCAGTTTCGCAATGAGGCGCGCAACAATCAGACCCAGCGCCGCGACACCGCCTAGCGCGATGTCTTTCCATTCGAACGAAGTCAACGTCAGCACGAACAGAATCACCGTCAACAACCAGCCGGCCGTGCCGAAATGCTGGGGCCACAATTGCGGACGCGCTTCATGATTCTTCACGATGATGCCGGCAGCGAGCAGCGCGAGAATCGTCGACAGCTTGAACAGATGCGCGACAGCGATAGCCAGCAGCACCAGCCCGAACAGCGCGACAAACGAATGCTCGTCCTGCATGTTCAGACGTCGATAAAAGAACGTGCAGGTGCGCGCGAGCAGGTATGCAAGCACGAGCGAGCCGACCAGCAGATAAAGCGGCTGCAAAATGGTCGCGAATACGTTGCCATAGACCTCCTGATGCAGCCAGCTCGACACGAGCTTTTCAATCACCACCGCATACATGCTGTTCAGTGCCGTCAAGGTCAGCAGACGCTGCGTGACCTGGCCTTCCGCGCGCAATTCGGTTTTGAGCTGAATCACCATGGCCGGCGAAGTCGCCATCGCGATCGCGGCGAGCACGGTAGCCACCATCAGCGGCACGTTCAGGAACAGCAAAACCGGCAAAACCAGCGCGAATGTCAGCGTGGCTTCGGCCACGCTCGACAGAATCAGCCAGGGATTGCGACGGATCCAGCGCAAATCGAGCCGGCTGCCGAGTTCGAACAGCAGCAAACCGAGCGCGACGTCGAGCAACGGACGCGCGGCGCTCGCGGAATCCGCATCGATTACGCCCGAGCCGGCCGCGCCGGCGACGAGGCCAATGACCGCATACCCGGAAATGCGCGGCAAACGCCACGCGCGATAGCAAAGCTCACCGCATAGACCTGCCGCGAGCAATGCGAGACCAGCCCAAAAAATGGCGTCGGGTGAAAGCGGCCAGGCTGGAAAAAATGAAAACGCCGAATTCATCGTAATGGGTTCTCCTTTGCAGCAACGGCGGACGACACGAACCGGCGCAAACACCGGCGAGCGGGTGGACGCATGAAGCGCTCACTGTCGCGATCGCTTCGCATGGCCAGCGTTGCGAGTTTTCAACGATCGGATGATCTGAATGCGCCGCAGCCGCAGGGAGCCTGACGCATTCGGGTGTGGCCGTAGCAACCGGCACGGTGAAAAAGAACGCCGTCGACTTTGAATCAGATTCTGATTGAGCCGCACCGTTCCGTTTGCTGCGTGTGCCGCTGTAGAGGCAAGGCACGACGCGGAAAAGAACGGCGATTGTGCCATAGCTTTTTCAGCCTCGACCGAAAAGACACGAACGTGCTGACAAAACGGTAAAAACGTACGTTATCTCGGCGACATGAGGAAAAAGCGACCGTTTTAGGCCTGAAATCGACCGCGTGCGCGGCTAGTTTGAAGATGGCAGATGTGTTTTTCGGGACATAGCGGGGGAAGCGTCTGCCCAGATAGCGGGGTGCGAGCTATGCCGATGAGCGCCGTTTCAGCCACGGCCTTTCTGTTTACAGGTTTACCGTATGTATACGTAGTAACAGTTAACAAAGCGCCTCGGTTTCTGTGGATAACTCCTGTTTACCGAAACGAATCATTGGTTTGCCGGCCGCATAACCGGATGCACAGCATGTGCGGGAGCGGCGGGTATACAAGAGCAACTTTTTGTGATTTCCGGCCGCAGCGGAGTTACCCCGTTTACGTCCACAACGGTTCCACATGAGTTGCGCGGGTAAACGGCGCGGTTATCCACAAGTGTCGGTGGATAACCGGGTCGGGCAAAGGTGCCCGGCGGGCCGCCGTTAACGCAGTTAACTCACCGTCCCCTGACGCAGTGCGCGCAACAGGAAGCGCGCGGGATCGATGTCTTCAGCCAGATCCCGTTCGAGCGGCCACGGTTCGCCTTCCAGTTGCGAGGCGATCAGTTCCGCGCCGAGCGCTGCCCACACCAGCCCACGCGAACCGTAGGCAAACGCGCCGTACAGGCCGTCTGTGCGCGGCAGATCGAGCGGCCATGCGCCCCGCAGACGCTGGGTGTCGCGTGCTGCTAGGGTTTCGTCGGCGAGCTGGCCGATCATCGGCATGCGGTCGCTGGTGACGCAACGGAACGCGACGCGCCCAGCCAACGCCGCCGACTCGGAGCGATCGACGATGCCTGCAAACGCCGGCAACATCTGCGCGACGCGCGCCAGGTTTTCCAGATGGCCATCCGCGCGAAGCGACGTGTCGGAGTCGTCGAGTTCATAGGTGGCGCCGGTCAGCGTGACGCCGTTGGCAAGCGGTACGGCGTAGCCTTCGCCAATCACCGGCAACTCGAGCGGCGGACGCACCATGCCGGCCGGCAGTAACGTGAGCTGGCCGCGAATGCTGCGAGTCGGCGCGTGCTGCAAACCGGCGATGCGCGCGGCATCGTGAGCACTCGCTACGATCACCACCGGCGCACGCGCGACAACCTGACCCGCCGTGTCGACGATGATCCACTGACCGCCCGCCCGCTCGACCCGCGCGACGTCCACTCCGAAGCGGCGTTCGAGCAACGAACCCGCCGCGGCGCACTGCGCGGCGCAGAGCGATGCAGGATCGATCCAGCCGCCGTACGGAAAGAACCAGCCGCCGTGCGCGAGCGGCATGCCGGCCAGCCGTTGAGCTTCGTCTGCCGGGACGGACGTCACGTACTCCGATGGATAGCCTGCCGCGGCGATCGCTTCGCTGATCGACAAGGCTTCCTCGTCATCCGCGGCGATCTGCAACAGACCCTTGCTGCCGCGAGATGGTCCGTGGCCGAGCCGTTCGAGCGCAGCCCAATGCCTGAGCGAATAGAGGAAGCCGGCCCGCGTGACGCGTGAGGCGACGCTGTCGTCACGGGAAATCATGGGGTGGAACACGCCTGCCGGATTGCCGGACGCTTCCTGAGCAACGGCTGCATGCCGTTCGAGCGACGTGACGCGCCAGCCGCGCGCGGCCAGCCGCTCGATCACCGCGCAGCCGGCGAGGCCCGTGCCGATCACCACGGCATGCCGTTCGTCGACCACGAGCGCCGCGGGCGGCTCATGACGCCGCACGCGCCAGCGCGGCGCGAAGTGGCCGACCAGCATCGCGCGTTTCCAGCCGAAACCGTCCACCTTGCGGTATTCAAAACCGCACTGGGTCAACGCGCGTTTGATGTCGCCGGCGCTGCTGTAGGTGGCGAATGTGGCACCCTCGCCGGCCAGCCGCGCGAGCGCCTTGAAGATCGCAGGAGTCCAGAGTTCGGGATTCCTGGCCGGCGCGAAACCGTCGAGGTAGAACGCATCGGCGCGCAGCCTCAAGGCCGGCACGCTGTCCTGTGCGTCGGCAAAAACGAGCGTGAGTACGACGCGCCCCTCCTCGAATTCAAGCCGATGCGTGCCGGGGACGAGCATCGGCCAGACATCCGCGAGCGCTTGCGCCAGGTCCGCGATCTCCGGATCGGAAATCGTCGCCGCATACACTTTGCGTAAATCGTCGACGGTAAACGGATGTTTCTCAGTCGAGACGAAATGGAGTCGCTCGCAGCGTGAGGAATCTGCGCGCCACGCGGCCCAGGTCACCAGAAAGTTGATGCCCATGCCGAAGCCGGTTTCGAGCACGGTGAAAATGCGACGGCCTTGCCACCGCTCGGGTAGTGCATTGCCTCGCAGGAAAACGTAGTGAGCCTGTTCGAGACCACCCACGGCGCTGTGATAGATGTCGTCGTAGAGCGGCGAAAAAGGCGTGCCGTTGTCGCGAAAAGCGAGGACGGCGGGGATCAGCGGATCAGTCATGCGCGAGGGAAAATGACGCTCGGAAAAATGCCCTCCGGAACCTGTCGCTGCGCGCCAGACCCCCACAAGGGCGTGAGAAAACTTGGGGCGGCCCGGCGTTTTCTCATACGCGCGTGAACGTTGCCGCCCACGCCTGGCTCGCCGGACGGCGGAAAATGACCCGCCGAACGTTGGCAAAAACCAACGCCAAGCCCCGTCCGTACTGGGTTTGAGCCCTCGGTTAGAGGTCGCCGGGAGCAAAAACGGCGGTTTCGTTGCAATATCCGCTGCGCAACCGCGTAATTCTTCGAAACCCTTATCCTGATTGGGTTTGCGCTGCGCTATCATAGCAAGCGCCGCGAAGGGAGCGGCAGCACGGCCGACGGGCGGTTATCTGTCCGGCGCTATTGGTCCGGAGGGGATCCGGAGCCGGAGCTGCTCGACGGCGCGGCCCGCGCACGTATAATCGGCGCGTTCGCGCTGTTCGTGTCAACCTAAACTCAGAAAGGAACCTTAATGAACAAACAGGAACTGATCGACGCCGTCGCTGGACAGACGGGCGCCAGCAAGGCTCAAACCGGTGAAACGCTGGACACGTTGCTTGAAGTGATCAAGAAGTCTGTGTCGAAGGGTGATGCGGTCCAGTTGATCGGCTTCGGCAGCTTCGGTTCGGGCAAGCGGGCAGCACGTACGGGTCGTAACCCCAAGACCGGCGAAACTATCAAGATCCCGGCCGCCAAGACCGTCAAGTTCACGGCTGGTAAGGCGTTCAAAGACGCAGTCAACAAGCGCTAAGCAGACTACTGCCAGGCAGTTGACACCCGCCAACGGCGGGTTTTTTTTCGCCTGCGCGTTTCGCGCTGGGCAGGGGGCACGGGATAGCGGCGAGCGTCGCGACTATCCCGCCGGCAGCAAGAGGCCGCTTAGTCGTGGCGATGCACTATATCACCGTGACCATCGTGATCGTGATCGTGGTCGTGATCATCTTCGTCGAAGTCCCAGGCCGGGAACGGATCGGCGAGCTTCGCCCAGGCTTGCGGTCCCTGCGCGTATTCCTCATCGGTCAACAGGCAAGCGTCGAACTTAGCGGTCCAGACAGCCGGATCGATGCCGACACCGATCATGACCAGTTCCTGGCGACGGTCGCCAATACTCAGATCGTCCGGGTCGCCATACCAGTCCGCGGCGATTTCGGCGGCCAGTTCGTCGTCGCCGTCGGGCCATTCGCTGCGATCCTGAGCGGCCCACCACATGCCCGCCGGGCCGTGCCGGCAAGCACCGCCCGCCTGCGAGAGCGAACCGGCGATATCGTTACGCGTGGCCAGCCAGAAGAAGCCCTTGCTGCGCAGAACGCCCTTCCACTCCTGATGCAGCAGTGCCCACAGGCGTTCTGGGTGAAACGGCCGGCGCGCGCGGTAAATGAAATTGCCGATGCCGAATTCGTCCGCTTCACCGTGATGGGCGTGACCGTGCTCGTGGTCATGCTCATGATTGAGCGACGCCAGCCAGCCCGGCGCGCTCGATGCCTCGTCGAAATCGAAGCGGCCGGTGTTCAGCACCTGCGCGAGCGGCACCTCGCCGAAGCGGGCGACCACCTGCACCGCGCGCGGGTTGATCCGGCCGAGAATGCGCTGCAGGCGCGTGAGTTCGTCCGCGCTGACCAGGTCCGCCTTGTTCACCACCAGCACGTCGCAGAATTCGATCTGCTCGATCAGCAACTCCACAAGCGTGCGGTCGTCTTCTTCGCTCGCCGCGATGCCGCGCTCGGCGAGCGCGTCGGCCGAACCGTAGTCGCGCAGGAAGTTGAATGCATCGACCACGGTCACCATCGTGTCGAGTCGCGCGACGTCGGACAGCGACGCACCTTCGTCGTCGACGAAGGTGAAGGTTTCGGCGATCGGCATGGGTTCGGCCACGCCGGTCGACTCGATCAGGATCGCGTCGAAGCGTTGCTCGGCCGCGAGACGCTTGATCTCGACCCTCAAATCGTCGCGCAGCGTGCAGCAGATGCAGCCGTTCGACAACTCGACGAGTTGCTCCTCGACGTGAGAAAGCGCGGCGGCGTCGCGCACGAGTGTCGCATCGATATTAACGGCGGCCAGATCGTTGACGATCACGGCCACGCGCAAACCGGCGCGATTCGCGAGAATGTGATTCAGGAGCGTGGTCTTGCCGGCGCCCAGAAAACCGGAGAGCACGGTGACGGGCAGTAGCGGCTGGTTCATCGCAGTACGGAAAAGCTGGAGGATTGGAAGGCGTGCCGGGCTTGGGGTCGCATGACTGCGTAACCCGAATGACGCTCGAAGCCCGGCGGCGGCACGAAGCCGCATTGTGCATCAAAACGGCCAGCGGCCGCGGAATGGGTCAGATCAGCGGGCCGGATCAGCGCGCAGCCGGCATCAGATTCCACTTGCGCAGGATCGCGACGATCTGCTGCGCGTACTTGTCCCGCAGTGCCGGGGTTTCTGAATGATATGCGCCGATGGCCTGCCAGGTGTTGCCGTACTTGTTCATCTGGCGGCGCAGATGCCATGCCGCGATATAGACGTTCTTGCACGGCTCCATGAGTGTGCCTTGCGAGATGCCGTACTGAGCGAGCGTGGGCAGATGGACGGAATTGATCTGCATGACGCCGTAGTCGATCGAGCCGTTGGCGTTCTTATGTTGCGCGTCGGGCCGATTATGCGACTCCTGCCACGCGATTGCGCGCAGAATCAGGGGGTTGACCTTCTGATACCTGGCGGCTTCGTCAAAGCAATCGGCGTGCGCCGACCCTGCTGCGATCAGCACGGCAAGTCCCGCAGTGACAGTGACGAAGGAGCGTTTCATCGGTCAAGACCACTAAGTAATGCGCAAGAGTAAGGTTCGGTAAGGGATCGCGTCGGCCATACTTCAGCCGCCGACAGCCGTCGGGCCACGCTGGCCGGGCATTTGTCGGACATCGGGGAAAACCCGCGCCGGTAACCCGCAACCAGGGACTCGATCGGCTCGTATCATACCGGCAGGCAGACCTCCGTCAAGTTGGCTAACCGACATAAGCACGCAGAAAACGGCGCATCTCTTGCGCGTCACGGAACATCTCATTAGCTTTCAGTTACTTGACAATGAGGGGCGATCTTTAGAGGAATCGCACGCACAGTTTGTTTTGTGACAAATCCGACATGAAAAACTGGTACTGTTCATTTTTTTCGGACATCGGGCGGCGGGCAGCGAGGGCGATGATCGTCCGCGAGGCCGGCCTGCAGATCGACAGGGCGGCGGCCTGCTCCCATGTCCGCACTGCATGACCGTCGGCGGCTACGGCTGTCGGCATCAATACCCTATTCCATGAGAAGAAATCGTATGGTTTTGCGTCGCGTCGCAACGGCGCTGCTGGTGGCTGGCTTGATCACCGCGCAGACGGCACAGGCACAGGTGACACTCAACTTCGTCAACGCCGACATCGACCAGGTGGCCAAGGCGATCGGCGCGGCAACCGGTAAAACGATCATCGTCGACCCGCGTGTGAAAGGTCAGTTGAATCTCGTGTCGGAAAATGCGGTGCCTGAAGATCAGGCGCTGAAGACCTTGCAGTCCGCGCTGCGCATGCAGGGCTTCGCGCTGGTGCAGGACCACGGCGTGCTGAAAGTCGTGCCCGAGGCCGATGCCAAGCTGCAAGGCGTGCCGACCTACGTCGGCAACGCGCCTACCGCGCGCGGCGACCAGGTGGTCACGCAGGTGTTCGTGCTGAAGAACGAATCGGCCAACAATCTGCTGCCGGTGCTGCGCCCGCTGATCTCGCCGAACAACACCGTGGCGGCCTACCCCGCCAACAACACGATCGTAGTCACCGACTACGCCGACAACGTGCGGCGTATTGCGCAGATCATCGCGGGTGTGGACACGGCGGCGGGCCAGTCGGTATCAGTGGTGCAACTGAAGAACGCGAATGCGATCGACATCGCCACGCAACTCTCCAAGATGCTCGATCCGGGTTCGATCGGCAGCACCGATGCGACGTTGAAGGTTTCGATCACGGCCGATCCGCGCACCAACTCGCTGCTGATCCGCGCGTCGAACGGCGCGCGTCTCGCGGCGGCCAAGCAGCTGGCGAAGGAACTCGACACGCCGACCACGATGCCCGGCAACATCCACGTCGTGCCGCTGCGCAACGCGGACGCGACGAGACTCGCCAAGACCTTGCGCGGCATGTTCGGCAAAGGCGGCGATACGGGCTCGTCGGCGAACTCGAACGACGCGAATTCGTTCAACCAGAACGGCGGTGGCGGGTTGGGCGGCAACAATTCGACCGGCACGTCGGGTACGCCGCCGTTGCCGTCGGGTGGTCTGGGCAGTGGCTCGATGGCGTCGCCGATGGGCGGCGGGGGCGGCTACGGCGCGGGCGGGGGTTCCAATTCCGGCGGCCTGCTAGGTAACGACAAGGACAAGAGCGACGACAATCAGGCGGGCGGCATGATCCAGGCGGATGCCGCAACCAACTCGCTGATCGTCACGGCGGCCGAGCCGGTGTACCGCAACCTGCGGGCGGTGATCGACCAGCTCGACGCACGTCGCGCGCAGGTTTATCTCGAGGCGTTGATCGTCGAGTTGAACTCGAACACGAGCGGCAACCTCGGCATTCAGTGGCAGGTCGCGAACAATTCGATCTTCGCCGGCACCAATCTGCAGACCGGCAGCAGCAACAGCATCGTCAATCTGACGGCGGGCGCCGTCGCGGCCGGGGCAGCCGGTGCGGCCACCGGTGGTCTCGCTAGCGCGATCGGCACCCAGGGTCTCCAGCAGGGCCTCAATATCGGCTGGATCCACAACATTTTCGGTGTGCAGGGACTCGGAGCGCTGCTGCAGGCGCTGTCGCAGACCGCCGACGCGAACGTGCTGTCCACGCCTAACCTCATAACGCTCGACAACGAAGAAGCCAAGATCGTCGTCGGCACCAATGTGCCGATCCAGACGGGTTCGTATTCGAATCTCACGAGCTCGACCGCTACCTCGGCGTTCAACACTTACGATCGCGTGGACGTGGGCCTGACGCTGCACGTCAAGCCGCAAATCACCGACGGCGGCATTCTCAAGCTGCAGCTCTATACGGAAGACTCGGCGATCGTGACCGGCACCACCAACGCCACGACCAATCCGGCGGGCCCGGAATTCACCAAGCGTTCGATCCAGTCGACGGTGCTGGCCGATAACGGCGAGATCATCGTGCTGGGCGGCCTGATGCAGGACAACTATCAGGTCAGCAACAGCAAGGTGCCGCTGCTCGGCGATATTCCGTGGATCGGCCAACTGTTCCGCTCGGAACAGAAGACCCGCAACAAGACCAACCTGATGGTGTTTTTGCGCCCGGTGATCATCAGCGATCGTGGTACGGCCCAGGCCGTGACGTCGAATCGCTACGACTACATTCAGGGCGTGCAGGGCGCGTACAGGCAGGACAATAACCTGATGAAGGACAATGACGACCCGGTGGTGCCGCCCATGCCGATCGGTCCGAGCCAGGGTGGTTCGCCCGAGATGAATCTGTTCGATCTCGACAAGATGCGCCGGCAGAAGATGGCGCCTGCGCCGGCTAACGGCGGTGCTGCCACGAACGGCGCGGCGGCCACTACCGGTACTCCCCTACAGAGCAGTCCTGCTACCGTTGGGCCTGCCGTGCAGAGCAGCCCGATCACCGTGTCGCCTTCCACTGCT
The DNA here is from genome assembly GCF_031570135.1 of Paraburkholderia sp. USG1. NCBI lineage: Bacteria > Pseudomonadati > Pseudomonadota > Betaproteobacteria > Burkholderiales > Burkholderiaceae > Paraburkholderia > Paraburkholderia sp. USG1. The sequence continues at coordinate 243,823 of NZ_JAMWXW010000010.1, forward strand.
TCGCCCGGAGTGCGGCCGTGAGTACGCCGTCCATGCCGCCGTCAGCGTCCGCGTCGCCGGCAGCAACGCGAACCGGTGCTGCGGCACAAGCCACGGTAATTCCGTCCGCGGGCGCGACGGAGCATGCCGGACGCGAGGCGCCGTCGGCGATCGCCGCGCGGCTCGTGCCGTACGGTTTTGCGCGTGCCGGCCAGATTCTGGTCGCGCATCAGCATGCGGACAGCCTCGAAGTCTGGATCAGCGAACGCACGAGCGACGCCGCGCTTTCCGAAGTGGCGCGCAACTTCGGCGCCGTGTCGATCGTACGTCTGCCCGCCGACGAACTCGCGCAGGCGATCAACCAGGCGTACGCGCGCCAGGACGGCAGCGCTGCGCAAGTGGTGGGCGAAGTGGAAGGCGAAGTCGATCTTTCGCGGCTCATGCAGGACATTCCCGAGGTGGAAGATCTGCTGGAGTCGGAAGACGACGCGCCAATCATCCGCATGATCAACGCGCTGCTCACGCAAGCGGCGCGCGAACAGGCGTCGGATATTCATATCGAGCCGTTCGAGACTTCTTCTGTGGTGCGCTTTCGCGTGGACGGCACGCTGCGCGATGTGGTGCGCCCGAAGAAAGCGCTGCACGGCGCGCTGATTTCGCGGATCAAGATCATGGCGCAGCTCGACATTGCCGAAAAGCGCTTGCCGCAGGACGGCCGCATCACGCTGCGAGTGGGTGGCCGCCCGGTCGACGTGCGCGTCTCGACGCTGCCGACCGGCCACGGCGAACGCGCGGTGCTGCGTTTGTTGGAGAAAGACGCATCGCGCCTGAATCTCGAAGCGCTCGGCATGGCGCCAGACACGCTCGTCAAGTTCGACAAGCTGATCGGCAGGCCGCACGGCATCGTGCTGGTGACCGGGCCGACCGGCTCCGGTAAAACGACCACGCTGTATGCGGCGATGTCGCGGCTCGAAACGGCGACCACGAACATCATGACGGTCGAAGACCCGATCGAATACGACCTGTCCGGCATCGGCCAGACGCAGGTCAACGAGCGGATCGGCATGACTTTCGCGCGGGCGCTGCGCTCGATTCTGCGGCAGGATCCGGACGTCATCATGATCGGTGAAATCCGCGACCTGGAGACCGCGCAGATCGCGGTGCAGGCCTCGTTGACGGGCCACCTCGTGCTCGCCACGCTGCACACCAACGACGCGGCCTCCGCCGTGACGCGTCTGACCGACATGGGCGTGGAGCCGTATCTGCTGGCGTCGTCGCTGCTCGGCGTGCTGGCGCAGCGGCTCGTGCGGCGTCTGTGCCCGGTGTGTCGCGAAGAGCGTGTGGAGGAAGACGGCAGCGTACGCTGGCATCCGGTCGGTTGCGAGCGGTGCGGCCACTCCGGTTATGCGGGACGTCGCGGCGTCTACGAACTGCTGCTGATCGACGACCACATCCGCACGCTGGTTCACCGCAACGCGGCCGATGCGGAAATCCTCACCGCCGGCCGCGCGCAAGGCATGCGCACGCTGCGCGAGGATGCGGACCGCTGGCTCGCTTCCGGGCTGACATCGCTCGAAGAAGTGATCCGCGTGACGGGCGGAGCATAAGCGCATGCCGGCATTTCGTTTCGAAGCGATCGACGCGGCGGGCAAGGCACAAAAAGGCGTGCTCGACGCAGACAGCGCGCGCGGCGCGCGGACCAATCTGCGTTCGCAGGGACTGACGCCGCTCGTTGTCGAACCGGCGGCTACGCGTACGCGCGGCGAGCGCAATCAACGGCTGTCGCTGGGGCGGCGTTTGTCGCAACGCGAGCAGGCGATCCTGACGCGCCAGCTCGCCAGCCTGCTGATCGCGGGCCTGCCGCTCGACGAAGCGCTCTCGGTGCTGACCGAGCAATCGGAGCGCGACTACATTCGCGAACTGATGGCGTCGATCCGCGCGGAAGTGCTCGGCGGCCATTCGCTCGCCAATGCGCTGACGCAGCATCCGAAAGACTTCCCCGAGATCTACCGCGCGCTGGTCGCGGCCGGTGAACATACCGGCAAGCTCGGTCTGGTGCTGTCGCGGCTCGCCGACTATATCGAGCAACGCAATGCGCTGAAGCAGAAGATCGTGCTCGCGTTCACGTATCCGGCGATCGTCACGCTCATCGCCTTCGGCATCGTCACGTTTCTGTTGAGCTACGTGGTGCCGCAGGTGGTGAACGTGTTCGCCAGCACCAAGCAGCAACTGCCCTTCCTCACCATCACGATGATGGCGCTGTCCGGGTTCGTGCGGAACTGGTGGTGGGCGATGTTGATCGGCGTGGTCGTGCTGATGTATCTGGTGCGCTCGATTCTGAAGCAGCCCGGCGCGCGCCTCGCTTTCGACCGCTGGCTGCTCACTGCCCCGCTGCTCGGCAAACTCGTGCGCGGCTACAACACCGTGCGCTTTGCGAGCACGCTCGGCATTCTGACCGCGGCTGGCGTGCCGATTCTGCGCGCGCTGCAAGCCGCCGCCGAAACGCTCAGCAACAACGCCATGCGCGAGAACATCGACGACGCAATCGTGCGCGTTCGCGAGGGCACGTCGTTGTCGCGCGCGCTCGGCAATACGAAGACGTTTCCGCCGGTGCTGGTTCACCTGATCCGTTCGGGCGAAGCGACCGGCGACGTGACCACGATGCTCGACCGCGCGGCCGACGGCGAAGCGCGCGAGCTGGAACGCCGCACGATGTTCCTGACGAGTCTGCTGGAGCCGTTGCTGATTCTGGCGATGGGTGGCGTGGTGCTGGTGATCGTGCTGGCGGTGATGCTGCCGATCATCGAATTGAACAACCTGGTGCAGTAAGGCCGGGAAAGAAACTGGATTGCGCGAGGGGCGGCGCCGGGTATCGGCGCGGCGAACGCGCAATCGGTCGGAACGAAGCTGCTGTTCGGCGCCTTGTTTCAGCGCACGTAGATCGTGGGACCGGCGGGGTTGGCCGGCAGGAACACTTCGGAGTGCGCGCCATTGCGGTCGATGATGATCGAGCGGGCGCGGACCTCGGAGAGTTTGGCGCCTTGCATCAGCGCGCTGCCGAGCGACACCGCATGCGGTGGTTCGCCGCCGACGCTGACGATAGCCGCGGCGCCTTCCCGCAACGCGAGGATGCCGAACAGCCGCACGTCCTGGTTGGCGCTGCGCGTGAGCTGGCCGCCGAACAGCGTGGCGGCCTGGTCGGTCGAGACCTGCGCATGCGCGGCGGCGGCGGGCAAGGGCGCACCGGACATCGTGCTGAGCGTGATGACCCAATAGGTCAGCGTCGCGCAGAACACGGCGAACAGCGCGAGCGACAGAAGGCGGATTTGGATGGCGTTCATGCGCATCATTGTACGGACTATTGTGAAAATTGCGTTGGATTGAAAGGGCTTCCTTAGCCTCGCGCTTCGAGCTCGATCCCAGAGAGGGTGAGCAAACCTGGAGTAGCCCGGCGTTTTCTGACGACCCTTCAACTCCATGACATTAAAATGACCGGCCGGGCGTGTTCAATGGCACCTGATTGCTGAAATACGAATCCCGCCCAGTCGAAAATTTCATCTGAAAAGAGGTAGCAAGCTATGCAACTGTCGAGCACTCGCCGTCATGAAATCGCGGGTCCGCGTAGCCGTCGTCAGCGCGGTTTCACGCTGATCGAAATCATGGTCGTGATCGCGATTCTGGGCATTCTGGCCGCGTTGATCGTGCCGAAGATCATGAGCCGTCCCGACGAGGCGCGGCGTGTGGCCGCCAAGCAGGACATCGGCACGGTCATGCAGGCGCTGAAACTCTACCGTCTCGACAACGGCCGTTATCCGACCCAGGAGCAAGGCCTGCGCGCGCTGATCGAAAAGCCGAGCACGGACCCCGTGCCGAACAACTGGAAGGACGGCGGTTATCTCGAACGTCTGCCGAACGATCCGTGGGGTAACGCGTATCAGTATCTGAATCCGGGTGTGCACGGCGAGATCGACGTGTTCAGTTATGGCGCGGACGGCAAGGCGGGTGGCGAAGGCAACGATGCCGACGTGGGCTCGTGGCAGTAGGAAGTCGATGATTCTCCGGCGCGCGGCGGCCTGAACCCCGCGCGTTCCTCAATGCAGCGTGGTTCGATTTTGAGTTGATTGTTCGTGGCCGGCACTATGCGATTGTCCGCTTGCAAGTCCCGTGTGGGCTCGCCGTGTATGGCTTCGTTGCCGCGCGCGGCGTGTGCCGGCGCGCGTTTTCATGGCGTGCGCCGCTCACGTGGCGCGAGCGCGCACGGCGGCCGCAAACGCGCGGCGGGTTTCACGCTGCTGGAAATGCTGGTGGTGCTGGTGATTGCGGGCCTGCTGGTGTCCTTGACCGCGCTGACGATCACGCGCAATCCGCGCACCGACCTCAACGAAGAAGCACAGCGTCTCGCGTTGCTCTTCGAATCGGCCGGCGACGAAGCGCAGGTGCGCGCGCGGCCGATCGCCTGGCAACCGGTCGAAGGCGGCTTCCGTTTCGACCTGCGTACCGAAGACGGCTGGCGTCCGCTGCGTGACGATCTGCTTGGGCCGCGTCACTGGGAAGGCGGCGTGACAGGCGTGAGCATCAATTATCCCGGCTCGGATACGCAACCCAGCCGGCTCGTATTCGGTACCGAGGCGATCGACGTGCCGGTGCAGATCACGCTGTTTTCGGCAGTCGGGAGCGCGACGATTGTCGGCACCGGCAATGGCCGCTACGAGGTGCATTGAGATGCGTCGTTGCAGGAGCATGACGGCTCGCGAAACGGTTCACGGCGCGCAGCGCGGTTTTACGATGATCGAAGTGCTGGTCGCCCTGGCGATCATCGCGGTGGCGCTGGCGGCGTCGTTGCGCGCCGTGGGCAGTCTCGCGAGTGGCGAGGCCGATCTGCATCGCCGGTTGCTGGCAGGCTGGAGCGCGGACAACACGCTGGCGCAATTGCATCTCGCGCATGCGTGGCCGAACGTGGGTTCGACGAGCTTCGATTGTTCGCAGGGCAACTTGCAGTTGATCTGTACGGAGCATGTGACGGCAACGCCGAATCCGGTGTTTCGTCGTGTGGAAGTGATGGTGACGATGCCGGGCGGGTCCGGCAATCTGGCTCAGATGGTGACGGTGGTCGCGAATGAAAACAACCGTTCGCTCTGAGCGCCGCCGCCCGTTCGGCGCAAGGGGCGCGCGCGGTTTCACGCTGATCGAATTGCTGGTGGCGATTGCGATTCTGGCGGTGATTGCCGTGCTGTCGTGGCGTGGGCTCGACCAGATCATTCGCGGCCGGCAGACCATCACGAACGCCATGGAAGACGAGCGCGTGTTCGCGCAGCTATTCGACCAGATGCGGATCGACGCGCGCCAGGCCGCATCGGACGACGAGTCCGGGCAGGCGGCCGTGTCGGTATCCGCCAGCGTGTTGCAGATCGTGCGGCAGATCAACTTGCCGGGCGCGGCGCCGCGCTTGCAGGTGGTGCGGTATCGGGTGTCCAGCGGACGAGTGGTTCGGTATGCTTCGCCGCCGTTGGGGAATATGGGCGAGTTGCGGCGGGCGCTGCGCGGTGGTGAGGGTGAAGGATGGAGTAGCGTGCCCCTGATGGGCGGGGTCGGGGCGATTTCGGCGCAGGTGTATGTGCCGAAGGTGGGTTGGACTACGCAGATGAGCGATGTGCAGAGTGCGATTACGGAGGCGGACAATAATCTGAAAGTGCCCCAGTTGGGGAGTGCGCCGCTGCCGCGGTCGGTGACGGGGTTGCAGGTGAGTGTTGGGGCGACTTCTTTGGCTCGGCCAGTTACTCGGGTTTTTCTCGTCGGAGAGTGAAATGAAGGGTTTTGTTTTGTCTCCGTGGCGGGTTTTGGGGGGTGTTTTTTGCGGTGTTGGCCTTTCCTTGAATTGTGTGTGGTCTATTAGCGTTGCCCCTGTGCGGGGCAATGCTCTCAACTTAAGCCCCACTCCCTCAAGCAAGTTTGTACGTAAGATGGAAGTGAGGCTTGGCTTTTCTGGGTGGTCTTGGATACGAGCGTGAGGGCTGTATCCGGCATCGGGTCCGGTGGA